>CAJJBL010000068.1 GCA_905182395.1 alpha proteobacterium SCGC AAA536-G10
ATCATGAAGCTGAAATCCTCTAAGCATACCTGAACCTTTCGTTTTTAATAAAATATTTTCATTGCTTAAATTATTTTTTATTAGATCATTCATTTTATTATCAAAGTATATTATATTATCTCTTAAAATATCTAAAAACCCATCTTCTAACAAGAGATCTAACACAGCATTTGCAGATCTCATAGCTAAAGGATTTCCTCCAAACGTGCTTCCATGAGTTCCGGGCACCATTGCGTCACCTACAGAAGCTTTCGCCATAACTGCACCTACAGGAAACCCTCCGCCTAATCCTTTAGCTAAAGCAATAATATCCGGCTCTATGCCTTCTTGTTCATAAGCGAATAAAGTTCCTGATCTTCCCATTCCTATTTGAACTTCATCAGAAATTAATAAACTTCCATTTTCTAAAGCTATATCTTTTATTAATTTGAAATATCCTGATGGCGCTTTTCTTGCGCCTCCTTCTCCTTGAACTGGCTCTACTAATATAGCCGCCACATGTTTTCCCATTTGTGTTTTTAAGCTATCTATATCGCCCCAATCCACATGTGTGAATCCTTGAGCTGAAGGGCCAAAACCTTCTCTAAATAAAGGTCTATCATTAGCAGATAACATAGCCAATGTTCTTCCATGAAAAGCTCCAGTAGCACATATTATTTCAGTTCTTTCTTTTTCTCCTCTAGACCAAGCATACCTTCTTGCAACTTTAACTGCTCCTTCTGTAGCTTCTGCTCCTGAATTACAAAAAAAGACTCTATCAGCACACGAATTAGCAACTAATTTTTCAGCAACAGTCTCCTGTTCAGGAATTCTATATAAATTAGACGTATGCCATAACTTTGACGCTTGATCCTTTAGAGCTGTCACTAATTTTGGATGACAATGACCAAAGGCATTAACTGCTATTCCTGTTGCATAATCTAAATATCTTTTTCCATCTTCAGAAATTAAAAAACTACCTTCACCATGAGTAAAAGCAATATCAATTCTTCCATATGTAGTCATAATTGATGAGCTAAATGTCATAACAATCTCTTTTTAAAATTTATCACTATTAAATATTATAGCCATAAGGTTCATTAAATAAAAAGCAAATAAATCACTTAAAAGAATTTAAATAAAATGCTTAGCTAGTTTTAAACCTTGAGCTTGATAATTACTTGTACTTCCCGCTTCTCCATATAAATGCTTAGGCACTGAAGCCATTGGTTCATATACAAGCCTGCATACTGTTTGACCTTGTTCAATTAAAAAAGGGACATCATGTGATCTTACTTCTAATACTGCTTTTGTTTTAGATGCGCCTAATTCTAACAACCCAAACCCAGGATCAAAAAACCCAGCATAATGCGCTCTAAATTCTCCAACTTTAGTATCATAAGCCCTCATTTCTGCTGCATAATTTGATGGAACTGATACATATTCTTGACTAGCGAGAATATAAAAAGCATCTGGACTCAAAACTAATGCTCCCGTAACTTTTTTTATTTCAGAAAAATGTTCTGAATGTAACAAATCTTCAGTTGTAATTTTTTCCCAGAATAATTCTGATTTATAAAAATTTGGCTTGTCAACATCAATTAACATTGAATGTTTTCTAGCTTTAAAACCTATTAAACCATTTTCTCCAGATAAATCTACAGATAATGGGACACCATTTTTAATTGTATCAGGTAATTCTAAACTATCATTATTTCTAACTAAACCTAAATGCTCTTGTAAAATTTCCATTTCTTTATCACTAGTAAATGATGTGCCTCTTCTTAATCTTAACTGGTTCAATCTAGAACCAGTTCTTACTAGAACAGAAAAGGTTCTAGGTGATATCTCTGCATAAAGTGGTCCTTCGTAACCAGAAGGAACCGTTTCAAATTCTTGCGCTCCATCGACTATTAACCTAGTAAATATATCTAACCTTCCAGTTGAGCTCTTAGGATTAGCAATTCCAGTTAAGTCATCCGTGAGAGAGACACTCTCAAGCAATTTAACTATATAAACACATCCACATTCTAAAACAGCTCCATCAATCAGGCTGAATTCATGCATAGCTAAATCTTTAAGTCTACTTGATACTTTGTTACCTTTTCCTGGAAGAAAAGAAGCTGGAACCCTCCAAGCCTTATTTCCTAGCCTTAAATCAATAGAAGCTGGTTGAATTATGTCTCTATCAACATCATGATCACTAGTAATAATTTTTTTATCAATTAAATCTAGTATTTCTTGACTAGGCAAAATACCAACTGCTTTTTGCACTTTATTCATCCTAAAATTTTCCATAGTTATCTTTGATCATCTAAGCTCTCAATCTATAACCAGACTTTAATATATACCAAGCACAAAAGCTAAGAATTATATTGCATAAAAATAAAATGATACTGCCTGTTACTGGTGATGTATCACTTATTCCTAAAAAGCTAAATCTCAGTCCATCTATAGCATAAAATATTGGGTTAAAGTAAGCTATTACCTTTAAAGTATCTGGTAATCTTTCAATAGAATAAAAAGTTCCTGACAGGAAAGCTAATGGTTGGATTATAAAGTTTGATATTATAGCGAGTTGATCAAATTTCTGTGCCCAAATACCAGCCATCATTCCAATAACAGCTAGTGCATACCCTCCTTGAAATAAAAATAAGACCATCCAGAAAAAATGATTGGGAAAACTTAAAACACCTAAAGACCAAAGAAGACAAAATGAAGCAAGAAATACACATAGCCCTCTAGTAATCCCTGCAAGAATATGAGCAACCATTATCTCAATTGGACCTAATGGTGACATTAATAAGTCTACAATTGATCCTTGCACCTTGGCTGTCATAAAAGCAGATGAAACATTAGCAAAAGAGTTTTGCAAAACACTCATCATAATCAATCCTGGGACTAAAAATGTAATAAAAGGAACATCTTTGAAACCAGCGCTTCTATCTATTGCAACAGAAAAAACTATGACAAATAATAGAGTTGTTACCATTGGAGCTGTTATGGTTTGTAAAAAAACATTAGAAAATCTTTTAACTTCTTTTATGTAAAGAGTGAATAAACCTATCCAATTCACTAAACCAATTTCTCTTCGAACTCCTAAATTTATATTTTTATTAATCATGATTTTCCTTGAGTGGATAAAAAGTTAACAAATAATTTAAAAATATATATAATTGATTTAACAAATATTAACAAACATGAATGAACAGTTTAATGAACAATCATGATAAAATCATAAAACGAATGAAAAATTCTGCAATATCATATCTAGCTCGTTATGAAGTATCTGAATTTCAATTTAAAAATACGATGATTAGAAAGTTATCAAATTTTGATAATCAATTACATGAAGAATTAAAAATTGAAATTGTTTATCAAATTCAAAAAGAAATGATTGCTTCTGGTTTCATAGACGACAAACGTTATGCAGAAATGAAATCGCGTTCTATTAGACGTCAAGGAGGCTCAGAACGATTAATATTTTCTAAATTAAAGCATAACGGTATTAATGATAATATAATAAAAAATGCAATAGAGATAGTAGATGAAGGAAATAATAATGCCGAAATGATCGCGGCAGTAAATTTTATTAGGAAAAAAAACATAGGAGTTTTTTATAAAAAAACCTTTCCTGAAGAAGAATATGATCAATCCCTTTTAAAACAAAAATGGATTGGCTCTTTATCCAGAAGAGGATTTAATTTATCAATAATAAATAAAGTTTTAAATATTACTGATATTGAAGATACTGATTTAGTTCTGCAAGATACAATATAATATCATTATACAATAGAACGAAATTTCAATTGGGGGAAAAATTATGACAAAAAACAATATTTATATACCAAGCTCGGATGTTGTTAAAAATGCTCATGTAAACTCAGAACAATATGAAAAAATGTATGCGGAATCAATTAATGATCCTGATGTATTTTGGGATACTCATGGCAAAAGAATCGATTGGATAAAGCCTTATCAAAAGATAAGTAATATATCTTATGCAAAAGAAGATCTAAAAATAAAATGGTATGAAGACGGCACCCTTAATGCTAGCGCAAACTGTCTTGATAGACATTTAAAAACCAAAGGTGACAGCACTGCTATCATTTGGGAAGGGGACAATCCAAACGAATCTAAACATATTACATACAACCAGTTATATGAAGATGTATGTAAATTTTCGAATGTTCTTAAGAAAGCAGGTGCAAAGAAAGGTGATCGTATAACCATTTATATGCCTATGATACCAGAGGCAACTATTGCAATGTTAGCTTGCACAAGAATTGGAGCTATTCACTCTGTAGTATTTGGAGGATTTTCTCCCGATGCCTTGGCAGGACGAATTGAGGATTGTGATTCAACTATAATTATTACTGCTGATGAAGGTGTTAGAAGTGGGAAAACTATACCACTTAAATCTAATACAGATGAAGCCATAGCAAAAGCTAAAATGTGTAAAACTACTATTGTTGTGAAAAGAACAGGTGGAGATATTAATTGGATAGATGGACAAGACATTTGGTATCACGAAGAAATGGAAAAAGCTTCGTCTGAATGCGTGCCAACTGAAATGAATGCTGAAGATCCAATGTTTATTCTATACACATCTGGTTCAACTGGAAAGCCAAAAGGAGTTCTTCATACTACTGGGGGATATATGGTTTACACTTCGATGACACATCATTACGTTTTTGATTATCATGATGGTGAAATTTATTGGTGTACAGCTGATGTGGGATGGGTAACAGGTCATTCTTATATTGTTTATGGGCCTCTTTCAAATGGAGCAACAACTTTAATGTTTGAAGGAGTTCCTAATTATCCAGACGCAAGTCGATTTTGGCAAATTGTAGATAAGCATAAAGTCAATATTTTCTACACTGCACCAACTGCAATTCGTGCTTTAATGGCAGAAGGAGATGAGCCTGTAAAAAAAACAAGTCGTTCAAGCTTAAGAATTTTAGGAAGTGTAGGCGAACCAATCAACCCTGAAGCATGGAATTGGTATAATAATGTAGTTGGTAATGGTAAATGCCCAATAGTCGATACTTGGTGGCAAACTGAGACTGGAGGAATTTTAATCACTCCTCTTCCTGGAGCAACGTCTACAAAACCTGGCTCTGCAACTAAACCATTTTTTGGAATTAAGCCAGTTCTCGTTGATAATGAAAACAATGAATTAAATGGACCTTCAGAAGGTAATTTATGTATTAACATGTCATGGCCAGGACAAATGAGAACAGTTTTTGGAGACCATAAACGTTTTATAGAAACTTATTTTTCAACTTTTCCTGGAAGATATTTTTCTGGCGATGGTTGTAGAAGAGATGAAGACGGATATTTTTGGATTACTGGAAGAGTTGACGATGTAATTAATGTATCTGGACATAGAATGGGAACTGCTGAAGTCGAATCTGCTCTTGTAGCGCATCCAAAAGTAGCGGAAGCTGCAGTTGTAGGATATCCTCATAAAATTAAAGGACAAGGAATATACGCATATGTAACTATTAATTTAGATGTTACTCCTTCAGATGAATTATTAGGTGAGTTAAAGAAGTGGGTTAGAAAAGAAATAGGACCAATAGCTACCCCAGATTTAATTCAATTTGCACCTGGTCTTCCTAAAACAAGGTCTGGAAAAATTATGAGAAGAATCTTAAGAAAAATTGCAGCGAATGAGCATGATGAACTTGGAGATGTGTCTACTCTAGCTGATCCAGCGGTTGTTAAAAATTTAGTTAATAATCGGAAAAATTTATAATAAAAGAAATAAAATTAAAAACATTAACCAAAAAAAAAAAATTTATTGTATGCCTAGCAATGAAAATTTAGGTAGGAAATTTTAATTTCTTTAATAAAAATTTTAATATTATTGGCAAGCTTGCAATTAGAATAAAACTTAATAACAATTCAATAGACATAATATCTTTTATTTGATTAATTTTTGAAATTTCTGATCCAGCATATACGTAAACTATTGTTGCAGGCAACATCCCAATCTGACTAATAAAGTAAAACTTTTTTATACTAATAGGCATCACTCCCATGATTAAATTTATCAGAATATATGAGATTGTTGGTATCAATCTCAAACTTAAAAGATACCATGCTCCATCTTGTTTAAAATTTTTATAAACAAGAGAGAATTTTTTACTAAATTTCTTATTAAAATAATCAAATAAAAAATATCTTGAAATAATAAAACATATACATGCTCCAAGTGAAGAAGCAAAAGAAACTAAAATTACTCCTTCGAAAACTCCAAATAAAGCTCCCGCAGCAATTGTCATTACACTTGGTGCGACAGGAACTGATAAACCTGCAAAGGCAATATATAAAATAAAAAATAAACATCTGGAAAATATAGTATTTTCATTTACCCAAAGTTTTATAAATATTTGATTATTCTTTAATTGATCTAAATTAAAAAATTCATGAATATAGAAATATGAAAACATAAATACTAAAGTGAAAAATATTATTAAAAAAAAAACATTTTTCATTTTAATTTAAACATCCCAAATTCTTTTCGCAAACTCTGGGTAAAACTCTGAAACCATTGGAGCTATGTATTTTCTTAAAATATGTATCCTTTCATTGTCAGGATCAATCATTTCAGAGATATTTTTATCAACATCAAAATTAAACTCAGTTAAATTAGTAATAGTTTCAATTGTTTCATTATGATTAAGTCGTGATAATAAGAATTTTTTATCATTTTTGTTAAATTTAAATAATGCTCTATTAGTTAACAAATACTTGGGGCCTCCTGGCCTATAAATATTATCTTCAGATACGCCAGGCGCAGAAATAAAATCCACTCTATTTACTAAAGTACGAGGTGAATGCTCCTCTCTAAATAAAATAATCTGAGGAACAACAAAATACATTAATGCAGAACCAAACGAACCTGGAAACCTTTTATTTAACTTTGGATATTTACCTATCCCCACTAGATTTATATTTGCTTGCCCGTCTATTTGCACTCCTCCTAAAAAGAAAGTGTCTATTCTTCCTTGTGCCGCACAATCAAACAGCTCTCTGGCACCATCAGTAAAGTTATTATATTTATTAGAATGTAGTATAGTTACTCTTAATCTTTTATTCTTAATTTTAGCTTCTTCTTTTGCCAAAAGAGCTGCGGCACCTGGTATAGGAGACGCTGCACCAACAGCTACATGCTTATCATTAACAAGTAAATCGGCTAATTGACTTATTAAAAGTTCTTCTCTTTTAATATTTAGTTCCACTAATATATTCCTTAAATTATTTGGATAATAATAATTTCATATATTGATTAAATCCATCTTTTGTTTTAGCAGCTATAGAGTAATTTTTTATTTCATTATTATCAGCTTTATAAGCTCCTGGAAGAGCGCATGGCCATGCACCATTTTTAGCTACCGCTATTCCATCAACGTATAAAGCAGGTAGACAAGTCGCGGCTGATAATTCATTTTCAAAGAAATCTTCATCTAT
Organism: alpha proteobacterium SCGC AAA536-G10; assembly: GCA_905182395.1. GTDB lineage: Bacteria > Pseudomonadota > Alphaproteobacteria > Puniceispirillales > Marisalimonadaceae > CAJJBL01. Next base: position 7,462 of record CAJJBL010000068.1, read on the forward strand.
AATCTTTTCTACTGTAACAAAAACTTTTTTAGAGGCATGAGCTAAAGTAGCAAGTTCTCGTCTTCTACCAATTTGAATATTTCCATTTCTATCTGAACAAGCTGCATGAAATACAAAAATATCCAATTGAACAGCTGGTAAAAGTAAAATTGGTTCGTCTTTTATACCGGATGAATTCATTGGATTAGGAATTATACACCAATCTTTTCTATGTTTTTGGATATCCGAGCCTATAACACCTCTGAGTGGCATAAAAGGAACTGATTTTTCGGTAGCCTGCAACTGTGCATGTAATGCTGGACAAGTTGAATCTTTCATTAACAATATATTTTGCTCTATTGCTTCAGAAAACCTTGAGGCTAGACCAAACTCTCCTAATGTAACTGCCGCAGCTTCAATTTCTGAGACGCAGCCACTGCCAATTAACATATCTCCTTGTATTGTTGTTAAAGGAAGGCAATATAGGCGTAAATTTTTAATACCTTTTTTAATTAATTCTTTTGTAAATTGCATAGGAACACCAGAATAGTCTGCAGGAATACCTAATAGACATCCATCAGACACTTCATCAACTATTTCTTTAACTGATATTTTATCAAATGAGTTCATGTTTCCTCCCCACACTTCAAACTTTAGCTAACCATATTAATATTCATTTTTCTTGCCATTTTGTGAATTAATAATTGATTGTTTTAATGTCTTTTCTTCTTCACATCGCAGAAAACATATTTTTTCTAATTTTTTTAAATTTACTCTAGCTTTATCTAATTGTCCTAAAGTGATAAACATTTCTCCTTGATATTCAAGGGCACCTTTGTGTTTAGGGTCAATGTCTAGTGCCTTTTTATAATTTAAAGCAGCCAATTTCATATTTCCCATTTTTCTGTATGAAAAACCTAAATAATTATAAATGTCAGCGTCTTTTTTTTGATTTGCTTCTGCTTTGTTTAAATTTTCAATAGCAGCCTTAAATGACTGTTTTTTAATTAGTTTTAAAGCATCGTAATAATAAGAAGATTTAGATATATTTTCACTGGAACTACTTGAATCTGAACCCGCACTATAGACAGGGTAACTAAATAAAATAATAAGTAATGATAAAATTATTTTTGATTGAAACTGATAATAAAATTTTAAAGATTGCAATTGTAATCTCCTATGTTTGATCCATATATAGTATATATATAATAACAATATTTTCTAGGTCTCAAATGAAATATCTCTTAATAACATTAGTCTTACTGCTCTTTCTAAATTTTAATAAGGTGTATAGTGACGTATTACCAAATGATATGTTTTCGTCTACTGAAGTAGTTGAACTACAAATGACGTCTTTACAAACAAATTCCAAAAATAATAATTCAGGTATTTATCAATGTTGGCTTTTTGCACATCCAGAAAATAAAAAATTTACAGGACCCTTTACCAATTTCAAAAGCATGATTTCAAATACATCTTATAAGGTATTATTGAACTCTTTAAAATTTAAAACTAAGTTATTGTCAAAAAATAAAAAAATTACAAAATTTTCAGTAGATGTAGACGCTTATGATAATAAACGCTACAACTTAACATGGGTTTTGGAAAAAACTAACTTAAACAAAGATTGCATGAATTGCTGGATGACCACGGTAGTTACACAGCCAAAATTTATAGGTCAATTAAATTAAATTATATTAAAGAGGCAAAGATGAAAACAGCAAAAGATTACCTAGAAGAAGCAAACCTCGTCGTTAAAAAAATTGATGTTAATGAAGCAATTGAAAAGCATAAATTAAAATCTTCAATTTTTATTGATGTTAGAGATAGTGCAGATATAAAAAAAACTGGAACTATTCTTAATGGTTTAGAAATACCTAGAGGATTAATTGAATTTGTAGCTGACGAGGCTACTCCACTTTATAACGAGACTCTAAAAAAAGATTCGGAAATTATATTAATTTGTGGAGTTGGAGGACAAGCAGCATTGGCTGGAAAAACATTGATAGAAATGGGCTATAATAATGTTTTCAATGTTGGAGGTATTCCTGAGTGGGAAAAAAATGGCGGACCAATGCAAAAATAAGAAACCAGTTCTTTGATATGGTTGGATAATGAATAAAACAATTGGTATATTAATGCCCGGAGATATGGGGCATGGATGCGGCAAGGCTTTTATAGACAATGATTTTAAAGTAGTTTCTTGCCTTAACGGAAGAAGTGATAGAACACGAAAACTATCTCATGCCGCTGGCATCATAGATCTAAAAACTATCGAAAATGTAATTAAGTCAGCAGATATAATTCTTTCGATTTTGCCACCTGAGTCAGCACTTAAGCAATCTAAAATTGTAAACGATATCATTCTCAAAGTTAAAAAAAAAATTACTTATGTTGACTGTAACGCTATATCTCCTAAAACTGCAAAACTAATTGATAAAAGTATATCATCAGAGTTTTGTAATTTTATAGATGCTGGAATTATTGGGTTAAACCCTATAGTTGAAAAAGGTAACACTCGCCTTTATGTTTCTGGGCCAGATACAAGCCCAGTTAAAATATTAAATGGGAATGGATTTATTGTAAAAGATCTTGGAAAAGAAATTGGTAAAGCTTCAGCTATGAAAATGATATACGCTAGCGCTACTAAAGGTACTTTTGCGTTGCATGCAGCTGTGCTAACAGCGGCTCATAAATTAGATTTGTCATCTGATTATTTTGAAGAGTTAAAATATAGTAAACCAGATACTTTAGCGGCAATGGAACGAATGGTTCCTAGAATACCTTTAGATGCGGTTCGCTGGGAAGGTGAAATGCATGAAATTGCCAGTACTTTTTTAGACATTGGCGTCACGCCAAAATTTCATCTCGGCTCCGCTGATATGATGTCTTTAGCTAACAAGACACCTATTGCAAAAGAAACAAGAGAAACTGTTAATGTCAACAGAACTTTAATTGAAGCTCTAGACATGTATGTTGAGGCTTTAGACAAATAGCATAATTAATATATTTCTTTTTTTTAATTAACATATACATTATTATAGTAGTTTCTATATTTATATTTACCAGTCTGAATTATTATGCGTGAAAATATTTTTAATTTTGTAAACCCTAAATTTTTTTATGGTTGGATTATTGTTGGAGTAGCAAATCTTGGCATTTTTTCAAGTGGTCCAGGACAATCTCATACTTTTAGTGTTTTTGTTGGTCCTATTAGTAAAGATTTAGAAATTTCAACTGCTTCAATTGCATCAGCATATGGTCTAGCCACTCTAGTTGCTGCATTTTTACTTCCACATATGGGAAAACTTATTGATAAATACGGATCCAGATCTAGTTTAATAATTATAAGTATAATTTTAGGTATATCATGCATATTTTTTGGGGCAGCATCTAATTTTTTAATGTTAACCGTTGGGTTTGGTTTCTTAAGATTTTTTGGCCAAGGTTCTTTAATGCTTGGCTGTGCAAATATGGTTTCACAATGGTTTGATAGTAAAAGAGGTTTTGCTATGAGCGTTATGGCTCTTGGCTTTGGCATATCAATGGCTATCCACCCACCTTTGTCTCAATTATTAATTGATCAATTTGGATGGAGATACGCTTGGATTATTTTAGGTATATCAACATGGATTATTATGGTTCCTGCTTTGTTTCTTTTAGCATGGGATTCGCCTGAAAGCGTTGGACTTAAACCAGATGGAATACATAAATCAACTTCTAATAAAAATACTGAAAATAAAATTGAAGGCTTAAATCTATCAGAAGCCCTCAAAGAAAAATCATTTTATATTTTAGGTGCCATGTGGTTTGGCATGGCGATGTTAGTAACTACTCTTCACTTTTATCAAGTGACTATATTAACAAGTCAAGGAATCACAAAAGAATTTGCAGCCGCTGTTTTCTCTATTTCTGCTCTTACCATGGTTTTATTTATGCCTTTTATTGGTAAACTATTTGATAAATTTCCAACAAGATACGTTTTAGCTTTAGGCCTTATAGTTAATACAATCTCCTTACTATCTATTACTTTTGCAAGTAATGATTTTTTCGTAGTTTTATATGCAATTTTCTTTGGAATTAATAATGCTATTAGCATGACTATGTTTGGCTATATTTGGCCAAGATACTTTGGAAGAAAATATTTAGGAAGTATTCAAGGAACTGGACAAATGATAGGTGTTATTGGTGCTTCTTTGGGCCCATTGCCTGTTGCTTTTGCAATTGATTACGTAGGAAATTCATTGATAACTATCCGATATTTATCTATATACCCAATCGTAATTGCTATTATAGCTATAATATTTCTTAAATCACCTTCTTCACTATCAATAAACAAAAAACTTGAATAAACAGTTTGCTTTAACTGGAAAAAATATTTGATAAAACAATTTAAGAGTAAATCTAATAACTTTAAAGCTATTTCGGCTATGATTGTTGCTGTCTTTTGCGTAACTTTAATGAGTGTTCAAGCAAAATTAATAGGTATAGAATATCATCCAGCTCAAATTACATTTGTACGAGCAATCATTGTTTTGATTTTTTTAACTCCACTAATTTATAAATTAGGAGGATTAAAATTCTTAAAAACTAAAAAACCAACCTTACATTTTTTTAGAGGTATTGCAGGACTTATTGGTAACATCATGTTTTTTTCTGCGTATCAAAGATTACCTGTGGCTGATGTTACAGTTATATCACAAGCAGTACCTATTTTTGCATGTATTTTGGCAATCATTTTTCTTAAGGAAATTATTGGTTGGAGAAGATGGATTGCAATTTTTATTGGATTTTTAGGAGTGATAATTGCCATTAACCCTTCTGGAGAAATTGTAATTGCTTCAATCTACGCTTTAATTGGAACTATAATGTGGTCAACGACTATTATTTTTTTGAGATTGCTAGGGACAACTGAAAGTCCAGTTAAAACTGTTTTTTATTTTATGCTTGTTAGCGCTATAACAACTTCTTTTTTCCAACCTTTTTTATGGATAGCTCCTTCTTTTGAAGTTATTTTATTATTCATTGGCCTTGGAGCATCTGCTTTTTTAACTCAAATACTTATGACATATGCATTACAAAAAGCTCCTGCTTCCATTGTTAGTCCCTTTAACTATACAGGAATAGTTTGGGCTATTATATTTGATTATATTATTTGGAATTCTTCTCCAGTTTTAACAACTATAATAGGAGGGTTAATAATAACAGTTGCAGGCGTCTATATCTTTAAAAGAGAAGCATTGACAAAAACTATTAATTAAATCTATTTTCAAACTTATAAAATAAAATTACTTTAAATATAAAAAAACCTAATATTGGCATAATAAGCATTCCTAGGTTTAAAGGAATAAACTCACCGAGGGAACCTAGTAAGATTCCTCCAATTGTTAACGCTCCAAAGGATGTGCTTGACCACCACGTTAAGACTCTAGCTCTAAATAAATCATCAACTTCAAGTTGAATAATAGTTTGAGTTCCAATACCTACAACTGTTGTACTAAAACCAACAAAAATGAATAAAAAAGACATCAAATATAAATTATTTGTAAAAGCTAATACTGAACTCAGTATTAATCCAATTAAAACCATGGGAATTAGTATTTTTTCTATTTTGAGATTATTATTTTTACGTATACCAATCAATATTGAAGCTAATAAAGCGCCAAAACCAGCGGCGGCAGTTATTAAAGATAATCCTAAGCTGCCTTCATCTAATATTTCTCCTGCAATTGTAGGTTGAATTTCAAGCATCCCTCTTACAAAAAAAGCATTAATAAAAACTATAAATAAGCTTTTAAATATAATTGGAGTATTCAAAGCCAATTTTGCTCCTTCAATAAGTTGTTCATAATAATTATTAATAACTTTTGAGGCTTTTTTCCGTGATCTTAATGGCATATAAATTAGTACTGGGATTAATGGTATATAAGTCAGCATTGCAATAAAGAATGTCGTTTCAAGGTCAAATATAGCGATTAAAAATCCGGCAAGTGCAGGGCCAACAACTCTTGAAGCATTAAAAGATGCGGAATTCAGACCTACAGCACTTGGTAATAATTCACGTTCAACAACAACCGATACAAATACTAATCTAACTGGATGGTAACAAGCACTAAGTAAACCTTGAAGAATTGATAGAAATGCTAATGAAAGTAATGTGTGACTATTAATAAATTGTAAATACCAAATTAGCACTCCTATTAAAAACATCAATAGCTTTAAAATTATACTAGCTTTTCTCATATTCCATTTTTCTGCTAAAACAGCAAAAAAAGGTCCTATAATTCCTGCAGGAGCCATAAGAGCTAAGGTAACAAAGCTGGTCCAAAACGTAGACTCTGTCATTTCCCAAGTTAGCCAACCTACTCCTATTTTTTGAATCCAAATACCTAAAAGAGCTAAAGTATTGCTCATAAAATAGAAAGAGAAAGGACGACTTGAGAAAGCGTTCATTATTTTTTACAAAAATTTTTCAAGCGCGTTATTAAAAGCTAAAGCGTCTTCACAATATGGTGCATGTCCTACGTTTGACAACATTAGTGTTTCAGCATGCGGTATCTCGTTTTCTAATGCAATAGAGCGTTCTTTCGATACGACCACATCATTTACAGCTGTTATTATTAAACATTCTTGATTAAGTTCTGATAAATATTTTGTTGTATCTAAAATCTGCATTGCCATACCTCCAGATTTAATAGAACCTTCTGTTATTTCTTCACTAATAGTGGCTAAAAAATTACATATTTCTTTATTTTTTAATTCTGGCAACATTTCATTAACACGAAGTATACCAAATTCTTGATCTGAGAGATTTTTTCTTTCTTCAAGTCTTTTTTCAAAAGGTTCTATGAGAGCGTTTCCTTCAGGAATTGCATAGCCTTTGTGAGTGCAAGAGAGTATAACTTTTCTTACTAGTGAATTATGTCTAGATGAAATTACTTGAGCCAACATTCCACCCATTGAGTGACCTACAATATCACATTCATTTATATTAATGCTTTTTAATAACCGTTTAATCAAAGCAGCAATAGTTAACATGTCTATGGCAGCAGGATCTGATTTACCAAACCCAGGAGCATCTATCGCTATGATAGATCTTTTATTTTTAAAAAAATTAAATTGATACGCCCAGCTTTTACTATTCCCGTTAAAGCCATGTAATAACAAAACAGGTATGGTTTTACCTTCTTTTCTATACCTATAAGACATAGATAAGTTCAGCTCTTTATCATTAAATAACTTTAATTCAGGCAATTGATTGATAATATTTTTAAAACTCAAGAAATGACATCCTTATTTAATTGAAATTGATTATTTAATATTTATTTGACCTTTTTTTTTTAGAACGTTTAGAATATACATAAATGAAATAGAAAATAACCATAACTTTAATTTGATATAGAACTATTGTATTTTAAAAAATGAATATCAACAAACAGATTCAAGTCTTAATTCCTGAAATGAGAGAATGGAGACACCATATTCATCAAAACCCTGAAATAGCATATGAAGAAAATAATACTTCTGATTTTATTGCCAAAAAACTTAATGAATTTGGAATAGAAGTGCATCGTGGATTTGGTGGCACTGGTATTGTTGGTGTAATTCATGGACAACATAAAGGTACAAGTAATAAATCTATTGGCATTAGAGCTGATATGGATGCTCTTCCAATGTCAGAAAAAACTAATCTAATTTATTCTTCAAAGAACGAAGGTAAAATGCATGCTTGTGGACATGACGGTCATTCAACAATGCTATTAGGAGCAGCTAAGTATTTAGCTCAAACTAGAAATTTTTGTGGAACAGTTTATTGCATATTTCAACCTGCTGAAGAAGGTGGTAATGCAGGTGCTAAGGCCATGATTAATGACGGGCTTTTTACAAAATTTCATATTGATAGTGTTTGGGGAATTCATAATTGGCCAGGGGTACCAGTTGGGCAAGCTGTTATTCATAAAGGCTTTGCTATGGCTGGAGGAGATATTATTATTCTAACAATAGAAGGAAAAGGAGGTCATGCTGCTCAACCTCAATTTTCTAATGATCCTATTGTTTCTGCTGGTTTAACCATAACTGCTTTACAGACAGCTATATCAAGACAACTAAACCCTTTTGATCAAGCAGTTCTTTCATTAACAAAAATCAATGGTGGGTCAGCCTTTAATGTAATACCTGATAATGTTTCAATTGGAGGAACACTAAGATCAACTAATAAAAAAACTAGAGATGAAATGCTTACAAAGATAAAAAAAATAGCATCTAACGCATGTGATATTAATAACTGTAAAGTTAATTTAGAAATAAGACCCGGTTATCCATCAACCATTAATGATATTAAAAGTGCTGAATTTGCTTCCAAAGTATTTGAAGACACTTTTGGAATAGGATCTTTAGATAAAATTGAAAAACCTACTATGACATCTGAAGATTTTTCATATATGCTTCAAGAAAAACCGGGAGCATATATTTGGTTAGGAGCAGGAGAAAATTCAGAAAAACTTCATAGCGTATATTATGATTTTAACGACGAATTACTTCCAATTGGTGCCACATATTGGTCAAACTTAGCTGAAACAATATTAACAAAATAACTTTCAACTTATATTTATAAAAGTATTTCTCCAGCTAAATATTTCCTAGCTTCATTTGTTGCTGGTTTTCTAAAAAAGACTTTTCCCTCAGTTTGCTCTAATACTTTTCCTTTATTAATAAATATAATATTTGAGGCTAATCTTTTAGCTTGTGCCATATCATGAGTAGTTAAGATAATAGTTGTTCCTTTGATACTTTCTTCTAATATCAGATCTTCTATTAACTTTAAAGAATATGGATCTAAATTTGTTGTGGGTTCATCAAGAAGTAATAATTTTGGTTTTAATAATAACGCCCTAGCCAATGATAATCTCTGCTTTTCTCCTCCAGATAACAACCTTGCAGGATGATTATAAAAATTATCTAACCCTACTCTTTTAAGTAAAAATTTAGCATCTAAAATATTTGTTTCTTTATTTATACTATTTATAAACTCCATATTATGTAATACAGATCTTCTTAATAAAGTAGGAGTTTGAAAAACCATAGCTTGTTTTTTTCTTATAGCTTCACTTGTTTCTTGTGAATTGAAAGTTATTTTTCCTTTTGATATTGGTACCAAACCATTAATTGTTTTTAACAATACACTCTTTCCAGCTCCATTAGGCCCTAAAATAGCAGTTATAGATTTGTCAGGTATTTCAAAGCTTATATTATCTAAAATCAAATTATTATTAATCTTAGCAGATAAATTTACTATTTCTATAGGGCTTACTTTGAGTTCATCTATAGGTTTTATATTACACATATGATTTCCGTTTAGCTGTTATTTTTAAACGGATTAAAAGAAAGTTAACTGTTAATGCTATTAATAACAATATTATCCCTAGGGCCAATGCAAGAGACAAATTACCCTTTGACGTTTCTAAAGCTATTGAAGTGGTCATAACTCTGGTTAAATGATCAATATTCCCACCTACAATGATCACTGCTCCAACCTCAGAAATAGCTCTTCCAAACCCTGCTAGCATAACTGTTAAAATAGAATACCTAGCATCAAAAAGATATGCCTTGACTGCATCTTGAGAAGAAATCACCAAAGATTTAAAAAGATTTTTATACTCTAGTTGAATTTCTTCAATAATTTGAGCAGATAAAGATACTATAATCGGAATTATTAATATCATTTGAGCTATTATCATTGCTGTAGGTGTATATAAAATACCCATCCAACCTAATGGTCCAGATCTAGATATAATAATATATACAATTAGCCCAACAACAACTGGGGGCAAACCCATCATAGTATTAAATATAATTAAGATGCTATCTCTAAACCAAAAATTTTTAATAGCTAATATAGTACCCAAAGGCAATCCTATTAAACAAGATAGCAATAGAGAAACTAAACTTACTCTTAGCGAAAGAAATAATATTTCAAATAAATCTTTATCAAAGTTAAATACTAAATGAAATGATTGTTGAAAAGCTTCTAGTAAAATATTCATTTTAATCTTGCAGAATTATGTTTATTTATGCATTATTATGTGTATTTTACATATTATAAATAAGATTACAATATTATAAAACAATACAGTGAAGCTAATGAAAGAATTTTATATATTTTTTATCTACCTGTTATTTTTAACAAAAACTGTAATTGCAGACAACTCTATATTAGTCCAGTCAACAACCTCTACGTATAATTCTGGATTTTATGATTATATTCTTCCTATTATAAAGAAAGAAATAAATATTACGGCAAACGTTGTCTCTGTTGGCACTGGAGCAGCCCTTAAAAATGCCGCTAACTGTGATGGAGATATACTTATTGTTCATTCAAAAGAACGAGAATTAGATTTTGTAAGGAAAGGGTTCGGAGTAAAACGGCATAATTTAATGTATAACGATTTTATTATAGTTGGACCAAAAAAAAACCCTGCTAAAATAAATAGAACAGATAGCCCCGTGAAGGCTTTTACAAAAATATATAATACCCAATCTTTTTTTTCATCTAGAGGAGATGAATCCGGAACTAATTCTAAAGAAAAGGCAATTTGGAATATATCTAATTTAAACCCCCAAAAATTCTCTGGAAAATGGTATAGAGAAACTGGTTCCGGCATGGGGGCAACACTTAACTTAGCCGCAGGAATGGCAGCCTACACTTTAACCGATAGGGCTACATGGATTAATTTTCAAAACAAATTAGATTTATTTATTGTAACTGAAAATAATGAAATATTATTCAATCAGTATGGAATTACATTGGTTAACCCTAAAAGATGCCCAAATGTAAAAGTTAATAACAGTATAAAATTTATAAATTGGCTTTTATCAAAAAAAGGACAAAATACTATTAGAAATTTTAAAATAAAAGACAAATATTTATTTTATCCAAATGCAAATTAATTAACCGCACATTGACTTAATGGCAAAACATGAGAGACTTTCATTTCTTGCAGAGAAATACTTGAAGACATTTTTGCAAACTCCAATTCTCCAATTAATTTTTGTTGGAAATTATCATAATCCTCAATACTAGAAGCTACAACTTTTAAAAGATAATCAGCATCTGATCCTGTTAATCTATGAGCCTCAATAATCTGGTCATATTTATCAACAACATTCTGTAATTCTGAAATCCAATCTCCAGAATGATGGGCTACCTGTATAGACAAGAAAACAAGCACGGGAAGATTAATCGCCTTTCTGTTTAAAACAATAGTTCTTGCAGATATAACTCCCCTCTCTTCCATCTTCTTAATCCTATTCCAGCATGGAGTTGGAGATATTCCAACTCTTTTAGAAATTTCAGATAGCGGTAACCCAGCATTTTTTTGTATTAAAACAAGTATCTTTTGATCAATGGAATCTATCATAGTATTCTCCATAAAAAGAATAATTTTCTTTATATTACAATATTATTGAAAAAAATATTATAAAT
>CAJJBL010000069.1 GCA_905182395.1 alpha proteobacterium SCGC AAA536-G10
CTCAGTAGCCACTTTTAACTGCATCATTTAGGGTAGACCAAACGGTAGACCATTATGTGCCTGTTGACACAGATTCAGTAATACATAATATGAGGGTAGAGCTTGTACATAGCTATAAGTGGTGCACTATAGATGAACTTAACTTCTCTCTACCCGCTCCACTCTTAAGTCTAATAATTTAAAATTATATTTTAGTTTTGTTTTGTAAAAACAATGTTACAGAAACACTTATTAATATAATTATTCCTCCTACAATTGTAAACAAAGACGGTTCATTTTTATACCAAATAAAATCTAAAATTATAGATACTGGAGGTATTAAATAAAGGAATAATGAAGCTTTATTTGCTCCAAAATGACCAACTGTATAAGTCCAAGTTAGGTAACCAATTGCAGTAGGGAAAACAGCTAACCATAAAAAAGCTAACTTCACGTCAAAGTTTGATACAACTATTAATTCAAAAGTTTCAGGCAACCAGAACAGCATAGGAATAGTTCCGTATAATATCGTGTATGCCGCCGAAGTTAATGCACCATATTTTGAAACAAGAGGTTTTAGAATATGAAAATAGGTAGCGGTTAATATTGCAGCAATTAATATTAAACTTGCACCGTTTCCTAATTCCAAACCGCCATCTTGATCAATTGAAATAATTGCAACACCCAATAAACAAAAAGCAATTCCAATCCAATGAATAATTTTAACCTTCTGTTTTAACAAAAAAAATCCAATTAGAGCCGTGAATAATGGATTACAATTTACTATAAAACTGCTTGCACCAGCAGAAACATCTTGTTGGCCATAATTTAAGAATACATTATACAAAAATATTCCTACAAAACCTGCAATAAAAAACCTAACTGAATCTTTAAAAGATAGTTTTTTATAATTAAAAATACACCATAATAATGACAGAAAAGCTGCTAGAGAAAATCTTCCTGTTGCTAAGATAAGAGGATCAACTTTTTCTAAAAGAAAAGACATAATAGGAAATGACGAACCCCAGAAAAAAACCGTTGAGAAAACAGCTAAAACTGGCAATAAACTATTCATTAATTTCCAATCTTTTAAAGATCATTTCTTTGGAAGAGATAATTTACCAAGAACATTATATTTTAAAAACAATTCTTTAATAAACCCATTCTCAACATTCTTTTTTATAAAATTATTAATGAAGATTTCAACTTCAGTATTTCCAGGCTTAAAGCCAACACATTGTTTAACAAAAGTAAAAGCATCATCCAATATTTTACAATCAGAAACCTTGCTTAATTCATCTATTAACTTAGGCCTTAAACCTGCCAAAACTTCATAATTGTTATCTTGAAACAATAAATATGATCCATTAATTGATTTTGCTCTAACTAATTCAGCTTTCGTAATGTTATCTGTTAACCAAAGATCATAAGCGCTTCTTTCTGCAACAGCAATTCTAACACCATCTTTATCTACATCATTAAAAGAATTAATATTTAAGTTTGACCTAACTAAACATGTTGATTCAATTAATGCATAGGGTGAACTAAAAGTTATAGTTTTAGCTCTTTCAGGCTCTACAGCAATATTACCTATATCCCAAATATCTTCAGAAACAGCATCAGCTAATTCTCCTGGTCTATCAAAGGGAACAAGTTTTAAATCCACTCCTAACTCATTAGCTAATGCTTTAGCTAAATCAGGAGAAACACCGTCTGGATCTCCATTCGATTTTTTTCCTGTAACTAATAAAAAATTACTCATATTTATAGCTGCACGCAAAAAACCTTTAGGTGCTAAGTGATTTAAAACTAAATTGGACATTGCTTACCTTTCATTTTGAATAATTAAATTAATAACATGTTACAAATAATTTGACAGGCAAAAATCAAAAACTATGTATATTAATATTTATAAAAAATTCACAATATTCTTCAAAACATCAACTTAATGCATAAATATTAATCGTTTTTAACTTTTATTACTAAATTATATGCATTTTTTTTTAAAGAATAAAAAATTTAATTATAATAAGTTTAAATTTTATAAATGGAGTTTTTTTTGTAATGAATATAAATAAAATGTTTAGTTTATTTTTTAAATCAAAATTAGTAAGTTTTACTATCATATTAAGTTTTTTTTCAACTCCAGCTATCGCCGAAGTAAATAGTGGGGATACTGCTTGGATATTAACGTCAACTGCTCTTGTTTTGTTTATGACATTACCGGGCCTAGCTTTGTTTTATGGAGGACTAGTAAGTTCTAAAAATATAGTATCAGTATTAATGGAACATTTTGCACTAGCATGTGTAGTTTCAATTATATGGGTAGTAGCTGGTTATAGCCTTGCATTTTCAGCTGGCAACGATTGGATTGGCGGGTTGAGTAATATTTTTATGAATTCTATTAATGTAGATAGTGTTTCTGGAACAATACCAGAAAGTTTATTTGCTACTTTTCAAATGACTTTTGCAATAATTACCCCTGCTTTGATAATTGGTGCTTTTGTTGAACGCATTAAATTTCTGGCTATGATTATTTTTTTAAGTCTATGGGTTTTAATAGTTTACGTCCCAGTAACACATTGGGTTTGGGGTGGTGGATTACTATCTTCATGGGGTGTAATGGATTTTGCTGGAGGAATTGTTGTCCATGCAACAGCAGGTACAGCAGCACTAGTTGCAGCCTTAACTATTGGTAAAAGAAAAGGGTTTCCAAAATCGATTACCCCACCACATAGTCCTGTTCTTACTATGATAGGCGCTGCAATGCTTTGGGTTGGCTGGTTTGGATTTAATGCCGGGTCAGCATTAGGTGCTAATGGAAATGCTGGTATGGCAATGTTAGTTACGCATATTTCTGCTGCTACAGCAGCATTAGTTTGGATGTTTATCGAATGGAAAAGATTTGGCAAACCATCTTTAATCGGAATAGTGACTGGAATGGTTGCAGGATTGGCTACTGTTACTCCAGCCTCTGGGTACATAGGTATTCCTGGAGGATTAATATTAGGTTTTTTTGGAGGTTTATTGTGTTATTTAGCTGTAGACTTTATTAGAGGAAAACTGCAAATTGATGATAGCTTAGATGTATTTGCTGTCCATGGAGTTGGCGGAATACTAGGATCCTTGTTGGTAGCTTTTTTAGCAACATCAACGTTTTCAGGCTTAGGATTACCAGATGGCGTGTCAGCAGGTTCGCAATTTATAATACAGCTTAAAGGAGTTTTATTGACAGTTGTATGGACAGGCGTATTTACTTATCTTATTCTAAAGTTCACTTCGTTAATCACGCCTCTTAGAGTTGAAGAAGAAGAAGAAATAGAAGGATTAGACTTACGTTCTCATGGTGAAAAAGGATATCACTCAGATTAAGGTTAAAATTATATGAAATATTTTATAGCAATTATTAAACCCTTCAAATTAGATGATGTAAGAAAAGCACTTACTGAAATTGGTGTTCAAGGCCTAACAGCTTCTGAAGTTAGAGGCTTTGGAAGACAAAAAGGTCAAACAGAAATATATCGTGGTGCAGAATATAGTGTATCATTTGTACCTAAACTTAAAATTGAAGTGGCTGTCTCAGATGAAATGGAAACAACTGTGCATGAAGCATTAATGCAAAGCGCATCAACAGGCAAAATTGGTGATGGAAAAATATTTGTTATGGATCTTCATAGCGCAACAAGAATTAGAACAGGCGAAACTGAAAACAACGCCCTTTAAAAACAATTAACATTTCCATTCCCTGAGAACTAAATCGTTTTTTTCTATTTTTAAGTGCTCACGCTTTGTCTCTAATACAACGTTATCTTCAGCTAATTGATTAAGAGCCCAGACGGCAGCCCCTCTGACTAACTCTGATTGATCGTTTAATAACAAATTAATTAAATCAGGAAGTAATTTAATATTGTTACTATTTCCTGCAGCTATACAACAATTTCTTATGAATCTATCTCTTCCAATTCTTTTGATTGGAGAACCTTTGAATTTTGACCTAAAATCTTGATCATTTAGCTTTAAAAGCTCTAATAAACTAAAATTATAATCATATTGACTATCGTTAAATTTAATTTCACTAGAAGTTTTTGCGTATTTGTTCCATGGACATACAGCTAAGCAGTCATCACATCCAAAAACCTTGTTACCTATTGCTTTTCTATATTCTAGTGGAATTATATTTTTACTTTCAATAGTTAGATAAGAAATACACTTCCTAGCATCTAATTTATTAGGCCCATCAAAAGCATCAGTTGGGCAAATATTTATACATTTTTCGCATGTTCCACAATGATCTATCTCAGGGATATCATAATCAAAAATTTTATTAACTAATATTACTCCTATAAAAAGCCAAGACCCAAAATCTCGTGAAACTAAGTTTGTATGTTTTCCTTGCCAACCCATTCCTGACTTTTGAGCAAGAGGTTTTTCCATTAAAGGAGCAGTGTCTACAAACACCTTCACTTTTGTTTCATGTTCTTTATCTAATTTTGAAATGAGTTTGCTTGCAAAAAGTTTTAATTTACCTTTAATTACATCGTGATAATCTTTGCCTTGAGCATAAACAGATATATTCCCTAATGATTTATTATTATTTTTTTCTAATGGATCACTTTCAGGTCCATAGTTTAAACCAAGTACAATTGCTGATTTAGTCTCAGACCATAGATTTAATGGAGATTTTCTTCTTTCAAATGTCTCTTCCATCCATTTCATCTCTCCATGATAACCAGAAACTATAAATTCTTTTAAACGATCGGCGATAACTGAGGGCAAGCTTGAATCAACAACTTTACAAACATCAAATTTAAATTCTTTTGCCAATTCGTTTATAATTTTTTTTGAATTCTTATTTGCCATAAGAAGTTTTCCAATAGAAATTATTTAGGTAAAATATCGCCTAAATAGTATTGTTCTAAAAACATATGTTCAAATTTTTCAAACTCTTTATTTTTTATAGAAAATCTTATGTTTTTCATTAGATTTAAATAAAAATGAACATTATGCAAACTTAATAACATAAGACCTAATATTTCTTGTGATCTAAATAAGTGATGCAAATAGGATCGTGTAAAATTCAAACACGTATGACAATCACAATTATTATCTAATGGTCTATCATCTATAATATGCCTTGCATTTTTGATATTAACTGCCCCTCTTGAAGTAAATGCTTGACCTGTTCGACCTGATCGAGTTGGCAAAACACAATCAAACATATCTATTCCTCTTTTAACAGCTCCTATTATGTCATCAGGTTTACCAACACCCATTAAATATCGGGGCTTATCAACAGGCAAATGAATTGAAGTGTTATCTAATGTTTCAAACATTAATTGCTGACCTTCGCCAACGGCAAGACCTCCAACAGCATATCCATCAAAACTATTATTAATAAGCCTTTTAGCTGATTCTTTTCTTAAATCAGGAAAAATTGATCCTTGCACAATACCAAATTGGCCATAACCATCTCGATCTTCAAAAGCTTCTTTACTTCTAATAGCCCAATCAGATGAAAGTTTCATAGCACGTTTTGATTCTTTATATGATGCAGGGAAAGGGATGCACTCATCTAATTGCATAGTAATTGTAGCATCTAGTGAGTTTTGAATATCAGTACTTATTTCTGGAGACAAAAAATACTTTGTTCCATCTAAATGAGATTTAAAAGTAACACCATCTTGATTAATATCTCTAAGCTTTCCTAAACTCATGATTTGGAACCCACCAGAATCAGTTAATAACGGTTTATTCCACCCCATAAACTTTCTAACACCACCCATTTGTTTAATGTTTTTTTGACCAGGCCTTAACATTAAATGATAGGTATTTGCTAGAATGATTTGCGCACCTGCTCCTTCAATATCTCTTAAATGCATTGCTTTGACAGTAGCGGCAGTTCCTACAGGCATAAATATAGGGGTTTCAATTTCCCCATGAGCTGTTGAAACTAATCCAAGTCTTGCATTCTTATCATTAGAAATAAGTTTAAAGCTAAAATATTTACTCATTTATTAACCATCAACCTTTTTTGGAAATAGACAACTATCTCCATATGAAAAAAATCTATATTTTTTATTAATTGCATGATTATAAATATTAAATAATTCTTCTCTCCCAAAAAATGCTGATACGAGCATAAGCAATGTTGATTTTGGTAAATGAAAATTTGTAATTAAAATATCGATAATTTTAAATTTAAACCCAGGGGTTATATATAGTTTTGTAAAACCAGACCAAGGTTTAATAACTCCATTATTTTCTATTGCTATAGTCTCAAGGATTCTTAAACTAGTTGTTCCAACAGCAATGATTTTTTTGTTATTCAGCTTAGCTTTATTAATTATATCAGAAGTCGCTTGATCTAAAGATCCCCATTCTTCATGCATTTCATGATCTAAAACATTTTTAACTTTAACAGGCAAAAAAGTGCCTGCTCCAACATGAAGTGTAATAGGAGCAATGACTATACCTTTTTTTTCTAAGTTACTAATCAATCCATCGGTAAAGTGTAATCCAGCAGTTGGAGCTGCCACAGCACCTTCAGCAGATGCAAAAATAGTTTGATAATTAGATTTATCAGTTATATTTGGTCCGTCTCTTTTAATATATGGAGGAAGAGGCATTACTCCTTGATCATTGACTTCAATTAAAAAATTTTCTTCATGTTGATTAAATTTTAGCAAAACATCTCCAGAAACAAATTTGTTAATGACAATAGCTTTTAATCCATTTTTAAAAATTAATTCATCATTTATTTTGCATTTTCGACCAGGTTTTAAAAAGGCTCTCCAGGAGTTCATATTAACCTTAAGATGAAGTGTCACTTCTATATTAACATTATCTCTTTTTGCAAATAAACGTGATGGTATT
This sequence comes from alpha proteobacterium SCGC AAA536-G10, assembly GCA_905182395.1. Lineage (GTDB taxonomy): Bacteria > Pseudomonadota > Alphaproteobacteria > Puniceispirillales > Marisalimonadaceae > CAJJBL01. The sequence goes on from CAJJBL010000069.1 coordinate 6,853, forward strand.
ACCTTAGTGTTATTAACAATCAAAACATCTCCAGAGCTTAAAATTTCAGGAAGATTTTTAAAATTAAGGTCTTGAGGAACATTATCTAAACATGATAACAAACGAGAGCTATCTCTTGGAAAACAAGGTGATTGAGCAATTAATTTTATATCTAATTCATAATCAAATAATGAAATATCCATTTTAAAAACCTATCAAGAGTTTATTCAAAAATTTGAATAACTCCAACCACTTCATCTATTTTATTTTTAACTATCAAACATTGGACTTTTGCTTCACGCATTCGATTTTCTGCTAGCAACATGTTGTCAGTTTCAATAGAGATTAATGGAGAATTATTCATTATATCTTTAGCTTTTAGAGAACTGAAATCAGGTCTATCTATTAAAGCTCTTCGGATATCACCATCAGTAATAATACCTTCTAATTTTTGCTTTGATCCTACAATTGCAAGACCTAATCTACCTTGTGTCATTTTAATTAATACATTTTGAATATTTGAATCTTTTAAAACAAAAGGTAAATTATTAATTTTCATTTCATCCTGAACTTTAGATAAAAGTCTTTTTCCAAGTGACCCACCTGGATGAGTTAAAGCAAAGTCTTCTTGTTTAAAATTTTTTAATTCCATTAAAGATACAGCTAAAGCATCTCCTAAAACCATAGTCATCATAGTTGATGTTGTTGGGGCTAAGTTTAAAGGACAAGCTTCTCTATCAACTGACATATCTAGTATTACTGAAGAGTTCTTAGCAAGTGTTGACTTTTTTTCCCCGGTTAAAGCTATTATTGTAACATTTAACCTTTTTAAAGCTGGAATGAGAGTTAATATTTCACCTGTTTCACCCGAATAAGATATTAATAATACAACTGCATTAGCTTGAACTTTTCCTAAATCTCCATGTATAGCTTCTGCTGGATGCAAAAATAAACTTGGCGTACCTGTAGAAGCTAACGTAGAAGATATCTTTCTTCCAACTAAGCCTGATTTTCCCATACCGCATACAATTACATGCCCAGATGCATTATGGATTATATCAACAGCAGAAATAAAATCATCCCCAAACATTTTTTCTAATCTTTCAATAGCTAATTTATATGCTTTTGTTAGACTAAGTGCTGTATGTATTGCATTCATTAACTTCACCATTTATTATCAAATATGTTTTAGCGTGATTCCTCTAAAATTACTACAAAAAGGGTTAATTGTTATGAAAATTCATTTTAGTGTAGCAAAAAATAAAAAAGCAAAGATTGCTTATTCTAAACTTGTTAAATCTTATGGCCAAGTTGAAATTTATGACGCAGAAGTAATAGTCGCTGTTGGAGGTGATGGCTCGATGTTAAATGCTCTTAGAGAAAGCATTTCATTGAATTTACCTGTTTTTGGACTTAATCGAGGGAACATAGGCTTTTTAATGAATGATTTTAGTGAAATAAAATTAATTGATAGATTAGAAAAAGCAAATGAAATGATTGTGCATCCTCTTGAAATGGAAGCTATTGATATAACAAACAAGAAATATACAGAGCTAGCTGTAAATGAAGTTTCTATTTTTAGAACAACCCACCAAAGCGCTATTATTTCTATAAAAATTGATGAAACAGAACGATTAAAGGAACTTACTTGTGATGGCATAATGTTAGCCACACCTGTTGGATCAACAGCTTATAATTTATCTGCACATGGCCCAATCATTCCAATTGGATCTGAAATTTTAGCCTTAACTCCCATTAGTCCATTTAGACCAAGAAGTTGGAGAGGAGCTTTGATAAAAAATAAATCCGTTATAGAACTTGATATTAACAATCCAAAACTAAGACCAGTGAGTGCCAGCGCCGATTCAAGGGAAGTGCAAAATGTTATTAAAGTTAGAATATATCAAAGAAACGATATAAACCTTAGAATAATGCATGATCCAAATAATAGTATGGAAGATAGATACCTAAGAGAACAGTTTCCTTTAGGTTAACTGAAAATCAATTAATACCTTCTTGTTGTCTCATCCACATTTCTGCATATAAACCTTTTGATTTTAACAAGTAACTATGCGTTCCTTCTTCAGCAACCATACCGTCTGACAAAACTATAATTTTATCAGAATCTATTATTGTTGAAAGTCTGTGGGCTATAACTAAAGTAGTGTTTTTATTTGCTAATTTTTTTAGTGATTTCTCAATTAATTTTTCTGTTTTAGTATCTAGAGCAGACGTTGCTTCATCAAATATAAAAATTTTGGGATTTTTCAGTAATGCTCTTGCAATAGCTATTCTTTGTTTTTCTCCCCCAGATAATTTTAATCCTCTTTCACCAACCATGGTATCATAACCCATGTCTAGATTTTGTATGAATTTATCAATCGATGATAATTTTGCTACTTTATTAATCTCATTGATGGAGGTGCCAGGCTTACCATATGATATATTGTACCCTATTGTATCGTTAAACATAACAGTATCTTGAGGCACAACACCAATATTGGACCTTAAAGAACTTTGAGTTACATCTCTTAATGATTGATTGTCAATAAGAATATCTCCTGAAGAAGGATCATAAAATCTAAATATCAGCTTAGAAATTGTTGATTTTCCGGCACCAGTAGGACCAACAATAGCTACTTTTTGTCCAGGTTCTACAATAAAATTAACCCCCTTTAAAATAAGCCTTTTACCAAATGAAAACTTAACGTTTTTGAATTCTATTCTACCACCTTCGACTTTTAGAATTTTAGCCTCTTTTTTATCTAAGATATCTGGCTTTTGATCCACTAAAGCAAACATTCTTCCCATATCTAATAAGGACTGACGAATCTCTCTGTATACAAATCCAAGAAAATTCAAAGGTAAATATAATTGTAGTAAAAAAGTATTAACAACAACAAAATCTCCAATAGACATTTTTCCATTTGCAATATCTTCACCTGCCATCCCCATGATAACAAACAAACCAAAAGCAATTATTCCTCCTTGTCCTATGTTAACTATTGACAAAGATGCTCTTGCTTTTACAGCTGAGTCTTCGTACTGTTTCATTGCTAAATCATATCTATTGGCTTCAACTGTCTCAGCATTAAAGTATTTAACTGTTTCATAATTTAAAAGACTATCAATAGCTTTAGTTGATGCATTTTCATCGGCTACATTCATTTTTCTTCTAATTGCAATTCGCCATTCAGTGACCTTAATCGTATAAAAAATGTAAATTAAAACTGTAGAAACAGTAACCGCAGCATACATAAAACCAAAAGTTATCCATAATACAATTCCAACTGTTATCAATTCAACTAAAACAGGTACAATTTCAAAAGCTGTAAATCTTAAAAGAAACTCAATACCTTTGGCGCCCCTATCTATAGCTCTTGTTAGCCCGCCAGTTTGTCTATTTAAATGAAATGTTAAAGAAAGACTATGCATATGTTTAAAGGCTTGTACGGCGGCTCCTCTAACTGCTTTTTGAGCAACTCTTGCAAAAACAAATTCTTTAGCTTCATCAAAAAAAACTTGCCCTAATCTAGCTAAAGCATATGAACCAATAACAACCCATAACAAATTTATATTTACCGATTTACCTTGAGAAACTAAATCCACAGCTTTTCCATATAAAAATGGAGTATAAACACTTACTAATGTGGCTAAAAATAGGAATATAAATGCCAAAATTATACGAATTGGCATCTCTTTATTTCCAACCGGAATTACAAATCTTAATAATTCTTTAAGTGTTCTCAGCGGAGTTAAAATTTTTTCATTTGATGAAATAGCTTCCGCACTTTTCATAAAAGCTTACCTATTGGAATTAATGAATAATTAAAGTTTAAATTACTAAGCTACAGTGAAGCTTTCTCCGCATCCACATCTAGCAATTTCATTTGGGTTAGAAAAATCAAAACCAGAACTAAACTTTTCTTCTTTGTAATCCATTTCAGAACCAATCAAAAACATTATTGCAGCAGGATCTATGCATATAACAACATTTTTTGAAATAATTTTTTCTTCAAATGGTTTTACTTCTGTTGCGTATTCAACATTATATTTCATACCAGAACAACCTGCTGTTTTAATACCAATTCTTAACCCAATTACGTCAGAATTGGTTTCTTTCATAAGACTTTTTACTTTATTTGCAGCGGCGTCAGTTAAACCCAGTAAAGGCTTATTTTCTTTAATCATAATGAACCCCTATTATTTTAATATATATCAAGTGCCATTTTGGCGTCTTCACTCATTCTATCTTTAGTCCATGCTGGTTCCCAGACCAACTCTACTTCAATTAAACCAACTTCTGGTATTTTGGCAATTGTGTCTGCAACCTGTCCTGGCATTTCTCCTGCAACTGGGCATCCTGGTGCTGTAAGAGACATTTTAATTTTAATATCATTGCTTTCTAACAATTGTATATCATAAATTAGACCAAGATCATAAATATTAACAGGTATCTCAGGATCATAAACTGTTTCAAGAGCATCTACCACTTCAAATAATTGAATTTTTTTATTACAATTATTATTTTTTTTACCAGCTTTTGCCGTAAAAGGAGCATGAGGATCATCTGAAGGATGGTGAGGCATAAATGCGGAAAGTGGAAGATTGTCAATATCCTTCATATTATGCACCAAATATTTTCTTAACTTTAGTTAAACCAGCAGCTAGTTTATCAAAATCTTCATATTTAGAATATGCACCAACTGAAGCTCTAGTTGTAGAAACTAAATCAAAAGCATCCATTAATGGTTGGGCACAATGATGGCCAGCTCTTACAGCTATCCCTTCTCTATCAATAATTGTTGCAATATCATGCGAATGAGCACAATCCATAGTAAAAGATATTACACCCGTTTTACTTGGAGCTTTTCCAAAAACTTTAACACCATCTATAGA
>CAJJBL010000070.1 GCA_905182395.1 alpha proteobacterium SCGC AAA536-G10
AGATATTGTTGGGAAAAAAACAAAAAAAATACTTTAAAAGATAGTAAAATTAATTATAGAGTTATATCTGGCATGCAGATCAAAAATGTAAAAAAAGTTGACTATATTAATTTTGATAATGTTTTAGATATAAATTTTTTGAATTTATTATTAATTTCGTATAAAAATAAAAAAATAACTTTACACTTTTCTTCGTCTGTAAAGATTATTTTAATAATAGATAAGGTGTTTGGAGTTTTAGAAGATATAGATATTCCTTGGCCAACAAAATTGAAGCCAAACCATAAATAATATAAAAGTTAGGGGTTAAAGATGGTTAATAATAGTAATTTTACTATTGCTTTGCCAAAGGGTAGAATATTAGATCAAGTGCTTCCAATATTATCTAAAGCAGGTATTGAACCTGAGGCTTCTTTTTTTGATAAAAAAGATCGAAGGTTAAAATTCAAAAGTAATATAAGTAATATTGATTTGATTAGAGTTCGCTCCTTTGATGTTGTAACTTTTTTAGCATATGGTGCTGCTCAAATGGCTTTTGTTGGCAGTGACGTTCTAACTGAATTTAATCATTCTGAGGTATATTCTCCTTATGATTTAGATGTTGGGAAATGTAGAATGGTAGTTGCAGCTCAAAAAGAGGTTTTAATCAATGAAGACCCTAGGACATGGAGTCATGTAAGAGTTGCAACTAAATATCCCAATATGACACGTAAATATTTTGAATCTAGGGGGGTACATGCAGAATGTATTAAGTTAAATGGCGCTATGGAACTAGCTCCTTCTATGGGTTTATGTAAGAGAATTGTTGATTTAGTAGAAACTGGTTCAACCTTGATTGCAAATGGCTTGGTTGAAGTAGAAGAGATATGTAAAGTATCAACAAGATTAGCTGTAAATAGAAGTTTTTTGAAAACAAGTTCCTCATTGATTCAGCCTTGGATAGATAAAGTTGGAAAAGTAATAAATGACTAAAAAGAAAGTTAAAATTCTAAAATCCTATGATATGAATTTTAAGTACGAACTTAAATCATTATTAAGCAAAGATGATAACTATAATCAAAATGTATACGATATAGTTTTTGAAATTATACAAAAAGTTCGCAAATCAGGTGACAGCGCTCTTTTAGAATTGATAAAAAAATTTGATAAGTTAGAAGTTAATAAAGTTGAAAAAATTAGTATTGATAAATCTACACTTAAATTAGCTTATGAAAGTTTACCAAAAGAACAAAAGCAAGCACTTGTTTTTGCTTCGAATAGAATTAAAGCTTTTCATAAAAAACAAGTACCTAAAAATATCAATTATACTGATAGTAAAGGTGTTAAACTTGGTTTGCTATATAACTCTATAGAATCTGCAGGATTTTATGTTCCTGGCGGCAAAGCTCTTTATCCATCTTCAGTATTAATGAATGCTATTCCAGCGCTTGTCGCTGGTGTTAAAAGGCGCGTAATGGTTAGTCCTATATCAGACTTAAAAAAATCTTCAATAGTTTTAGCTGCTGGATATATAGCTGGTGTAACAGAAGTTTTTTGTATGGGTGGAGCTCATTCTGTTGCTGCTTTAGCGTATGGAACTAAAACAATAGAGCCCGTAAATAAAATTGTTGGGCCTGGAAACGCTTATGTTGCTGAAGCAAAAAGACAAGTTTTTGGTATAGTTGGAATTGACTCTATTGCAGGTCCTTCTGAAGTTTTGATAGTGTCTGATGACACCTCTTCTCCAGAGCATATTGCAATTGATTTATTATCACAGGCTGAACACGATGAGCAGGCACAAGCAATACTCATTACAGATAGTTTAGAATTTTCTATAAAAGTTGAACTTGCAATAGAAAAATTTCTTAAGGATTTATCTAGATCTAAAATTGCGAGTGCCTCTTGGTATAACAGAGGGGCGATAATAATAGTTAAAAACATTAAAGAAGCTGTAGATTTAATAAACTTTATAGCTCCAGAACATTTAGAATTATCCTTTGATAAAGCAGAAAAATATATTAAAAAAATCAAAAATGCTGGCGCAATTTTTATTGGTAAAAACACACCTGAGGCTATTGGTGATTATGTAGCAGGTCCTAATCATGTTTTGCCTACTAGTGGTACAGCGAAATTTTCAAGTGGATTAAGTGTTTTAGATTTTTATAAAAGAAGTTCCGTAGTTCATTGTAATGCACAAAATCTCTCAATTATTGGGAAACATGCAATTACGTTAGCTAAAGCTGAAGGTTTAGACGCTCATGCTTTATCTGTATCATTAAGAATTAATAATTAATATTTATAAAAATTAATATAAAAAATCTTGACTAATTAATAGGAATGGTCAGATTACAAGTAAATTTGATTTTAAAGAGGTTATATGGCTAAAGAAGAAATAATAGAATTTTCTGGTACAGTTGAAGAGCTTTTACCTAATGCAATGTTTAGAGTAAAGCTTGAAAATGAGCATGAAGTGTTAGCTCATACTAGTGGAAAAATGAGAAAAAATAGAATACGAGTTTTACTTGGTGATAAAGTTAATGTAGAAATGACACCTTATGATTTAAGTAAAGGTAGAATTACATTTAGATTTAAATAGTTTTTTAATTTTTAAAGGCTGTTTTATATTTATGAATAAGTTTAATCAAAATTTTATTCTTGCATCAGGGTCAGCCAGAAGAATAACTTTATTAGATCAATTAGGTATTGCCCCAGATTTAATACTAACTCCAAACATTGATGAAAAAATAAATCTAAAAGAATTACCAATAAATTATGTAAAAAGAATGGCTAACGAAAAAAATTTCGTTTTTCAAGTCAATTATCCACATTCTATTATTTTGTCTGCAGATACTATAGTTACAGTTGGCAGAAGAATTTTACCTAAAGCTATAAATATTGAAATAGCAGAAGCATGTTTAAAAAAGTTATCTGGAAGAAGGCATAAAGTTTATACATCGTTTGCTTTGTCATCCCCAAATAATAAAATACGAATAAAAACTGTACAATCTATCGTCAAATTTAAGAGACTAGATGATAATGAAATAGCACGTTATATTAAGTCTAATGAATGGCAGGATAAAGCTGGTGGTTATGCTATTCAAGGAATGGCAGCATCGTTTATTAATTTTATTTCAGGCTCTTATAGTAATATAGTGGGTTTGCCCCTAGCAGAGCTTTATAGAATGCTTGTGTCAATTGGTTACGAATTTACTAATGATAAATAAAATTTATAGTCATTTTATTTTAATTGACAAATGCGCCGAAGAAACAAGAATTGTAGAAATATTAGAAAAAAAAATTGTAAAATTTATTTCTTGGTACGATGCTAATCCTCCAATAATTGGCGATATATATGAAGCTTTTATTATTAAAAAATTAAATGGTGGAGTTGCACGAGCCCGTTTGAAAGATAATTCTATTATAACTGTTAGAGGTGTTTTTCAGTCGATTAAAGAGGGTTCTTTAATTAAAGTAATTATAATGGGTGACAAATTTGACGGCAAGCCTGTTCAGGCTAAATTATTAAATGAAATAATAGATCTACAAAAAACAATAGAAACGTTGAACACAGTAGATAAAATTATATATTTTTATTTTACTAAAGATCTCCCCAGAATAAATGATAGTCATGCAATCTATTGGGATCTATTAGATTTAGATAGATGTTATTATAGAGCACTAAATCCAAATATTAAGGTTAATGGGGGAGGGATGATTTGGATTGAGAAAACAAAAGCAGCTACACTAATTGATATAGATACAGAAAAACTAATATTAAATACACCTGAGCAATTGTATGATTTTTGTTTGTCAGTATTTAAACAATGTTTAGCTGAAATTAAATTAAGAAATATTGGAGGAATGATACTGATAGATTTTCCAAGAATGTCTTTGCCTAAAAGAAAACTATTACATGAAGAAATTGTTTCAGCAGGAAAAACTATTTTTAATGACGGAGATTTTTTAGGTTTTTCTAGATTGTTGCTTTACGAGATGTATATTCCAAGAAATATAGGTTTATTAGAAGATTTTTATAAGGATAATAATGATTTTATATTTCAAAATCATTTGAGATCTTTGTGGAGAAAGTCAAAAGAGATTAAATCTAAAAATAATGTTCAATTTATATGTGGAAAAAACTTATTTAAAAAAATAAACAAGAAAAAAACTCCAGAATTTATTTCTATTTTAGAAAGAAATGATTTACCAATTAATTATGGTGAATTGATAGATTTAAATTAATGAAAAATATAAAAAACAAACAAATTAAATGCCCAATTTGTAAAAATTATTTTAATAAGGATTTAAAAACGAATCCTTTCTGCTCTCAACGTTGTAGTCATATTGATTTAGGTAATTGGCTGGGAGAAAAATATAAAATAGCTTCTGACAATGATGATTATGATAATCAATATGATATAGATAAATAATTTTTAAAAAGTATTTAATTTTTTATTTTGTTGTCTAGACATATGTTATTCTTCAGGTTATAGATTACACTGTTTTAATATTGCCCGGGTAGCTCAGTTGGTAGAGCAGAGGACTGAAAATCCTCGTGTCGGTGGTTCGAATCCGCCCCCGGGCACCACGTCCTTCATATGCCATTACTTAACTCATTGATGTGCAATCATATTGCGTAATATTGTTTTGGGTCTTTATTGTTATTAAGTAAAACAATTATTTAAGACGTTTTTATTAATTAATTTGATGTCTGATTTTTGTTTTTAGTGAAAATAATAACAATCA
>CAJJBL010000071.1 GCA_905182395.1 alpha proteobacterium SCGC AAA536-G10
TATTTTAAAATAGTAAATAATTATAATTATAACTTTTCTTTAATCGCTGTAGGAGGTTATGGTCGCGGTGAATTAGCTCCTCATTCAGATATTGATATATTATTTTTGTTACCAAATAAGTTAAATAAAGTAGAATTAGAAAAGATTGAAAACGTTATTCAGTTAATACTTTACGTATTATGGGACTTAGGGTATTCGGTTGGACATTCTTCCAGAACTGTTAAGGATTCTATAAAAAAAACTAAATCAGATATAACAATTGCTACAGCTCTATTAGAAAGAAGATTTGTAATAGGTAATGAAGAAGTATATTTATTATTAAATGATAAATTTGATTTATACGTTAATAATTCAAAAACCTTAGATTTTGTAGAAGCAAAACTGAAAGAATCTGAACTAAGACATTTAAGTTTTGGAAGCTCAAGATATGTAGTTGAGCCAAATGTTAAAAATGGAAAAGGTGGATTAAGAGATCTTCATACATTAATTTGGATTTCAAAATTTGTATATAAGGTAGATACTGTTTCAAGATTAATAAATATCGGAGGATTATTAAAAAGAGAAGCATTTTTGTTTGCTGATGCTCAAAGATTTTTAATTTCTGTTAGATGTCATCTTCATTATAGAGCCTCAAGAGAAGATGATAGATTAGCGATGGATGCTCAATTAGATATCTCTAAAAGTATGAATTTCAAAAATAGAATTACACAAAAAGATGTTGAAAGATTTATGAAAAGATATTTTCTTGCTACTAAAATAGTAGGCAATTTAACAAGAATATTTTGTGCTGACATTGAAACTAAGTTTAAAAAACCATTAAGAATAAACTTTTTAAGCTTTAAAAAGACACAAAAGTTTCCTCCTTTTAATATTGAAATAGGCCGTTTAACAGTTAAAAACAAACAAATTTTTACTGAAAACCCAAATAATATTATTAAAATATTTAATATTTCTCATTTTAATAATATAGATATTCATCCTAAAACTCTTCGCATTTTAACTAGTTTAATAAAGTTAATTAATTTTGAAGTTCGCGAAGATATTTTAGCGAATAAAATGTTTTTAGATATTTTGACAAGTGAAAAAGATTGTTCAAGAACAATAAGGTTAATGAATGAATCTAATGTACTAGGAAGGTTTATTCCAGAATTTCAAAAGATTGTTGGATTAATGCAATTTGATATGTACCATTCTTATACTGTGGATGAACATACTATTTTTACTGTTTCTAATTTACATTCTTTGAAAGATGGAAACTTTAAAAGTTTTGCTCCATTAGCAAGTAAAGTGATTTTAGAAATTCAATCATATAAAATTTTATTTGTTGCTATGTTGTTACACGATATAGCTAAAGGTCAAAAAGGAGACCATTCAGAAAATGGATCATTAATTGCTTCAAAATTATGCCCAAGACTAGGTCTAAACAAAAAAGAAACAGAGATAGTAGAGTGGCTGATTTTAAATCATTTATTGATGAGCAAGACAGCATTTCGTTATGAGTTAAATGATATCAAAACAATTAATGATTTTGCTAAAAAAATAAAATCACTTGAGAAATTACGCTTATTACTTGTTCTAACCGTTGCAGATATAAAGGGTGTTGGTCCAGAAATTTGGAATGATTGGAAAGGGTCTTTAATTTCAGATTTATATACAAAAACTCTTAGTGTTATTGTTTCTGGAGAAAATCAAAAAAATGTAATAGATGAAGTTCAAAAGTCAAAAGAATTATTAGAAAAATATTTAATTAAAAATAACTGGAAACAAAAAAATATTAATGATTACTCTAATAAATTTTATTCCACATATTGGAAAATATTTGATTTAACAACTACCATTAAGCATTCTAAAATCTTTGATAATATGATAAAAGAATCTAAAAATTTTACAGTACAAATTTTTAATGAAAGTAAATTAAAAGCATCAGAACTTATAGTTGTTGCGCCTGATCATCATGGACTTTTTTCACTTATCTCTGGTTTAGTCTCATCCTCAGGATATGATGTTGTAAATGCTAAGATTATAACCCGTTCTGATGGTTATGCATTAGATACGTTCTTTATTCAAAACAAAAAAAAAGAGCCAATTATAGAAGATCACTTAAAAACAAAATTATTAAATATAATGCATAGAGGTTTAGAAGGTAATTATAATATCGAAGAAGCTTTAAATATAAGATGGTCACAGATTCCAATTCGATATAGAAATATAAAAGCTCCTGCTAGAGTTAGAATAGATAATATAACTAGTAATGATTATACTATTTTGGAGATAAAGTGTAAAAATGCTCCAGGCGTATTATATAGGATTACAAAAATTATAACTGATTTAGGTTTACAAATTAACACAGCAACAGTTTCTAGTTATGGAGATCGTGTAGTTGATATTTTTTATGTTAAGAATGCATTTGGTTCAAAAATTGAAGATGATTTAACTATAGAAAAAGTTAAAATGAAGATTTTTAAAAACCTAGAAGAAACTGATCCCGCTAATCAAATGATGATAGTTTGAGATTAATAATGAAAAATGAAACATCATTTTTTATTAAAGGTTTTAAGCATACGGCTTTTATAACTTTATTAAGTCGTATTTCTGGTTTTATAAGAGATATATTTATAGCTACTTTTTTAGGTGCAGGCATTTTTTCCGATATATTTCTAATTGCATTTAAGCTACCTAATTTATTTAGAAGAATAACTGCAGAAGGAGCATTAACATCTGCATTTTTACCAATATATACTTTATTGATACAAGAAAAAGGAAAGTCATTTGCAAATGACTTTTTTATTAGCTTCTTAATTAAAGCTGTTTTTTATTTAAGTCTATTATTAATATTATTTGAGTTATTTATGCCCTTTGTCATCTATATTTTAGCTCCAGGATTTGCTAATAATGACATTGTCACAACACAAATAATATTGTTATCAAGAATAACAATAATTTTTATGCCTTTAATATCTGTTGTCGCGTTATTAGGAGTTATTACGAATGTTTCTGGAAGATTCTGGCCTATTGCATTAACGCCAATTATTTTAAATGGCTGTTTAATAATTAGTTGTTATTTTATATCCGACATAGATTATTTAAGGTCACTTCCTTTAGCTATAGCGAGTGTTTTAGCAGGATTTTTACAATTAATATTTATGATAATAATTATTAAAAAATTTCAAATTTTTCGATCTAAAAAAGATGATTATAAAAATATAAGCAATGCAAATAAAATTGATATTAAGATCTATTTAAAAAAAACTTGGATTAAATTTATTCCAGCTGCATTTGGTGGCGGCATATTACAAATTAATATATTAGTTGATACAATTTTAGCAAGTTTATTGGGCTTTGGATCTGTATCCTATCTTTATTTTGCGGATAGAATAGCTCAATTACCTTTGGGAATAATAGGCATAGCCTTAAGTACATCTTTGTTAGCATCACTATCTAAATCAATTGCTTCAAAAAATATAAAACAGTTTTCTAATCAATTGTTAACATCTTTTGAAATAGGGTTGTTTTTTTCTATTCCAGCTTCTTTTGTTTTATTCTTTTTTCCTGATATAATTATTAGCATTCTCTTTGAAAGAGGTGAGTTTGGACTAAAAGAAAAAAATGCAACCATTGAAGCATTAAAGGCATATTCTGTTGGAATTCCAGCATTTATTATTTTAAAATCTTAGATCGGAAGAGCGT
>CAJJBL010000072.1 GCA_905182395.1 alpha proteobacterium SCGC AAA536-G10
ACTCTTTGTTCTAATAGTTTTAAAAATTTATGTTTGTCGGTCAATATTCAACTCTGAAGTAATTAAAAACACATAATATCATTAACTGATTGAAATGAATGACCAAATATTACTTATTTATTAAAAATTTTAGTATATTATGCTAATATAATAATTATATAATATATATTATACTTTAAAGGGATTAATTTGAGCAATATTGATAAAATAGATCAAAATATAATTTTTAACCTACAACAGAATGGCAGGTTAACTAATTTTGAATTAGCTGAAAAAGTTGGGTTGTCAGCATCTCCATGCTTAAGGAGAGTTAAAAACTTAGAAAAAAAGGGATTAATATCTGGTTACACTGCTATAATAGATGAGGTTTCTTATGGTTTTCCTGTAACTGCGTTTGTCTCAGTAAGATTGGAAAATCAAACTGATCAAATACTTAAATCTTTTGAAAAAGGTATCACATCTTTAAATGAAGTAATGGATTGTTGGCTTGTCACTGGAAATAGAGATTATTTATTAAGAGTAGTTGCTTCAGATTTAAAAAGTTATGAAACCTTTATGAGAGAAGATTTAACTAAAGTTAAAGGGATAGCTTCTATAGAAACAAATTTTGCTCTTGGAAGAGTTAAAACAAAAAATACTTTACCCTTAAAATATTAAATTATAAAACATAAGAAATAATTTTTAAATTAGCTTAATTCATGAATAAATTAAAAACCATAAAAGCAGGCGACCTTAATATAGCTTATGCTGAATTTGGAGCTAACAATGGAACACCTGTTTTCCTTATGCATGGCTTTCCTTATGATATTTATGCCTACAAAGACGTTGCCCCAATTTTATCTAGTAGAGGGTGCAGAGTTATAATTCCATATCTCAGAGGTTATGGAAAAACAACTTTTATAAATCCTCATAAGCTGCGATCTGGAGAACAGGCTGCATTAGGCTACGATTTATTATGTTTAATGGATGCTTTACATATTAAAAAAGCTATTTTAGCTGGATATGATTGGGGAGGAAGAGCCGCTTGCGTTGTTGCTGCTCTATGGCCTGAAAGATGCATAGGTCTTATTTCCGGTAACAGCTATAACATACAAGATATAAAGAAATCAATAATACCTGCCTTGCCATCGGCTGAACAAAAACTTTGGTATCAGTATTATTTTCATAGTGAAAGAGGTCGTTCTGGACTTAATCAAAACCGTCATGAATTAATATTATTACTATGGAAAACTTGGTCACCAACGTGGAAATTTACACAAGATATTTATGATTTAAGCTCAACTTCCTTTGATAACATTGATTTTGTTGATGTAGTAATTCACAGCTACAAACATAGATTTGGCCTTTCATCTGGCGATCCCCAATATAGCAAAATAGAAGAAAAATTATCAAAGTTACCAACAATTAATGTACCAACCATAACATTTGATGGTCAAGATGACGGGGTTAGATCACCGTCTCCAGAATCATTCGATCAATCAAGATTTACAGGTTTTAGAAAACACCAAATTCTTCCTGGAGTAGGACATAATATACCACAAGAAACACCAAATGTTTTTGCAAAGGCCATCCTAGAACTCAGCAATTTCAATTAGCTTATTTTAAAGGTTTGCAATCTGAATAGGAAGACCAAATTCTTTTTTACATATCTCAGCCAAAAGTTTAATTCCACTGTCAATTTCTAATGTGCTTGGATTACCAAAGCAAAGACGAATTTTGTTTTTACCATTTGGGTTAATTGACCATTCAGATCCTGGGTTAATAGCAACCCCCTCTTTCAAAGCAATTTCATATAAACGCGATGTATCAATTGTATCAGGAAGACTTACCCAAATAAAAATACCGCCCTTTGGCTTTATATATTCAGCAGTCGAACCAAAGTATTTATCTAAGGCACCACAAATAACATCTGACTTTTTCTTTAATTCATTGCTAAGAAGGCTCACATGATTATTAAAATTATTTTCACAAAATTCTGCGAGTACCATTTGCTCCAAAGAACCGCTTCCTGCATCAGTTTTATAAGGTAAAATTCTAGAAAGAACATCCCAGTTAGCAACAAGATAACCTACACGAAGAGCTGGAGCTATAGATTTAGAAAAAGAGCCACAATATATTACTAATCCATTCTTATCATAAGATTTTATCGCAGGAGGCCTTTCACCTTCCCAAAGCAGATCAGCATAACAATCATCTTCAAAAATTGGAATTCCATATTCATTTGATAAAGCAATCAAAATTTTTCTTTTTTCAGTGGACATTATCGTACCAGTAGGATTTTGGATGGTAGGAATTGTATAGATGTATCTTGGTTTTATTCTTTTATTTTTTAAATCTATAAGAATATTCTTTAAAGCATCTATATCCATTCCATCCTTTTCTAATGGAACTCCAACCATATTAATGCCAAGTCGTTTTAATCTTGAAATAGTTCCACCATAATTCTCTTCTTCAATTATCACAGTATCACCTTTTTTAAGAAAGGTTTGGTTAACCAAATCTAATGCCTGTAAAGACCCTGAAACTATTAGTGTTTCTTTCTCAGAACAGTCAATCAATGCTCTAGATTTTAATTTACTAACTATAAAGCTTCTGAGAGGAAGATATCCTTGAGGACCACTTTCTAGACCATATTTCGCTAATGTTTTACCCTCTTTTAAAATTACTTTCTCTATAGCTTCTTTAAGTTGAGTAACAGGAATACAATCATTATCATTATGACCTCCAATGAAGTTGTACTTTGGATATCCTTTCCAGTATAAAGCTGGAGACAAAGAGCCCTCATGAAGAAAATTATTTACATCAAACATTGTTACCTCCCATAAAAATATCTTATATTAAAATATCATTTTATAAAATGACTATAAAATATTACATTTAACACAAAATAACTTTAAAAAGATTTATTATGCAATCAATAAACAATTGGATCACAAGAGTTAACTCTAATAAACGCCTAGTTCATAGAGGAAGATGGGTAAATCTTACTTTTACATTTGGGATAGATGATCACGACTTTTTGATCAAAATCAATAATGGAGTAATTACTTCCATAAAAAAAAGAACAGTTCTAACTCAAAGTGGTACATTTAGAATACATGGAAAATCAGAAGCTTGGGAAAAACATTGGCTTAAAATTCCTCCAAAAGATTATCATGATATTTTTGCAATGTTAGCTAAAAAGATTATTGTTATTGATGGAAACTTAATACCTTTAATGCAAAACCTTCAATATTTTAAAGATATTATAATTTCTAATGGTGCTTCAGATTTTTAATTTAAGGTTATATTTATGAAAAATAAAGATGTTAATTTTGAAGATATAGTTGGAAGATACTTGTCTATAACTGTGGATGATGAAGTTTTTAGAATCTATGCTGAAGAATCTGGAGAGGGTATTCCTCTTATATGCCTTCATACTGCTGGATCAGATTCTAGGCAGTTTCGTCATATGTTAAACGACAAAGAATTCACAAAAAAATACCGCGTAATAGCTTTTGATCTTCCATGGCACGGAAAATCAAATCCTCCAGAAGGGTATCATTTGAAAGAATATAAACTTACTACTGATTTATATAAAAAGATTATTATGTCTTTCTGTAAAGCATACAAAGTTGATAATCCCGTTATTATGGGTTGCTCAATGGGTGGAAGAGTTGTCCTTCATTTAGCTTTAGAGCAATCAAAATTTTTCCGAGCAGTTATTGCACTTGAAGGATCAGATAAACTTGAAGCATATTACGACTTAGATTGGTTACATAGACCTGATGTTCATGGAGGAGAAATTCAGGCTGCTTTTGTTTCATCCCAAATAGCTCCTCAAAGCCCTGTAAACTATAGACATGAAACTCTATGGCATTATATGCAAGGTGGCCCTGGTGTCTTCAAAGGCGATCTTTATTTTTATTGGCATGATGGTGATTTTGAAGATCGTTCGTCTTTAATAGATACTAAATTATGCCCAGTCTATCTTTTATCTGGAGAATATGATTGCTCATGTACTCCAGAAAGAACAAAAGCTACAGCTCAAAGAATAATAGGATCAAAAGCAACTATAATTCCTGGAACAGGTCATTTCCCTATGTCAGAAAATCCAGAATTATTTAAAACTTATATAAAACCAGTTCTTGAAGAAATTTCTAAATTATAAATGGCTTTAACCTGATTTCTCAATATTACCACATACGCTAACGGCTTGACCCGAAATATTCTTACCAAGCGGGCTACATAGAAAATGAGCTTGCTCTGCTAAATCATCATGCGTTACAAATCTATTGAGAGAAGCACCTGATAATATTTCTTCCTTCATTTCTTCAAATGAAATATTTTTTACTTTTGCTTTAGCTTCTATCACTCTATTTTGTCTTTCACCTTCAACTATTCCAGGAAGAAGTGCATTGGCTCGAATTCCTCTTGGACCTAATTCTATAGCCAAACTTTTAACCATACCTATTACAGCCCACTTAGTTGCTGCATAAGGAAGTCTATAAGCAAAACCAACTCTTCCAGCCACTGAAGAAACTGAAAGAATAGAACCTTCGTTATTCATGCGAGGCACAGCTATTCTCATTGTTTCAAAATGACTTGTCATATTTACCTGAAGACATTCTTGCCAGCCACCCAAAGTAAGCTCACCAACACCAGCCGTTTCACCAGCTATTCCAGCATTATTTACAATAATATCTAACTCTTTTAGGTAATCAAAACCCGCTTCAACCATTGACGCTATTAATTGAGTTTGCCTAAGATCACAAACCATAGCTTTAATATTATCATCAACTGAATTAGCTCTATTAACGGCATCTTCATTAATATCACAAACAAATACTTTTGCTCCAGCCTTTTCAAAACGTTTTGCTATAGCATAACCAATACCGTCTGCACCAGCAGTTATGAGGGCTTTTTTACCCTCAAGTAACTTTTCATAGTTCATAGTAACTCTCTTCTCTATTTGATATTAGTTTTATCTTTACCTTTTAAACCTAATATCTCTCTTGCTTCGTCCGGAGTAGCAACTTCTAAAGACAGACCATCAAGTATTTCTCTTACTCTTTTAACTTGATCTGCATTTGTTTTTGCTAAGTTACCAGGACCATCCCATAATGAATCTTCTAAACCTACTCGAACATGAGACCCTAAAGCAGCTCCAGTTGCATTGATTTTCATTTGACTAGCTCCAGCTCCAACAACAGACCATTCATATGAATCACCAAATAATTTATCTGCTGTTTTTTTCATATGAAGAAGATTATCAGCGTCAGCTCCTATTCCTCCCATAATACCCATAACAAATTGAATAAAATATGGTCCCTTTAACATTCCTTCTCTATGAAAATAATGAAGATTATATAAATGACCTACATCATAACATTCAAATTCAAATCTAGTTCCATTTGCATAACCTAGCGTCATAATATTTTCTATGTCTTCAAATGTATTTTTAAAAAGAGTACCTTTACTTCTTTCTAACATGTCCCTTTCCCAAGGGAATTTTAGTTGATTATGTTTTTTTAACATAGGAAACAAACCAAAATTCATTGAACCCATATTCAATGAAGCAACTTCAGGTTGAAAATGCATTGCAGGCCTCATTCTATCTTCCACCGTCATTTGAGGGCCACCGCCAGTAGTAATGTTAATAACAGCGTCACATGAACTTTGAATTGTAGGCAAAAACTTTTGAAATTCTTCTGGATCTTGAGTTGGGTGACCATCTATTTCATCTCTCGCATGAAGATGTAAAATTGCCGCTCCAGCTTCATAAGCTGCTAAAGAATGTTCAATCACTTCTTGGGCAGTTATTGGTAAATATTCTGACATGGATGGAGTATGAATTGCTCCAGTTACCGCACAACTTATAATTACCTTTTTAGATTTAGCCATTTTGAATATCCTCTCCTAATTCAAGTTTAAGTTTTCTTATTAACGCTATCATTTGATTTCTTTTTTCTATTCTATCAGGTCGAGCTGAATGAGATAATCTCTTTCTTTGCTCATTTTCTAATTGATTTAAATATTCATCAGAATATTCAGGGACAGTATTTTGTTGTTTGGCTAAATTTTGAATGCCAACTCTATATCTACTAAATGAATCTTTAATTCCCTCAGGTGCATTTAAATCCATTATTTCAAAAGGTCCCATAAAAGCCCACCTGATTCCTAATGCATGCTTTAATGCAATATCAATATCATCCATAGATGCGTATCCACCTTCATGAAGCCTTACAGCTTCATTTAACAATGCTCCTTGTAAACGATTAAGGACAAAACCTTCAGTTTCTTTATTTACTAAAATAGCTGCGTAATTAGCACTTTTGTATAAAGACATTGCGCTTTTAATAATTTCAGATGAAGTTTCTGTACTACCACAAATCTCAACAAATGGAACAACATGAGGAGGCAATGCAGGATGAGCATTTATACATCTTTCCCTATGTACTACGTTTTCTGAAATTTTTGATATTAGTAAATATGATGAAGAAGAGGCTAATATTGTATTTTTAGGAGCTAATTTATCTAAAGCTACAAACATT
>CAJJBL010000073.1 GCA_905182395.1 alpha proteobacterium SCGC AAA536-G10
ATTTTTAAACGCAAAAGGTTATGCTGTTAATATTTTAAATAAAAATCAACTTGATTTATGTTCTAATTTTTCTAAACCTTCAGATGATAAATTTAAAGATATTGAATGGTATTACAGTAAAAATGGCTTTCCCTTAATATCCAATTCACTTGCTTGGTTTGACTGTCTTTCCTGGGCTCAATATCCAGGAGGAGACCATGAAATATTAGTTGGAAAAGTTACTTCATATGATCAAAATAAAAATGACCCTCTCACATATTGGAATGGAAAAATTAAATAAATCTTTTAAAAAATAAATAGACGATTTAATTAATAAATGTAATTTTAATAAATTATTATTATATTTTGAGGTAAAAATGGCGAAGTGGTTAAAAGAAGGCAAGTCAGAAAATGAAATACAAGAAGCTGACGCAGAAGTAAAAAAAACTGTTGAAAATATATTATCAGATGTCTCCAAAAGAGGAGATGAAGCCGTAAGAGAACTATCAAAAAAATTTGATAATTATGAACCAGAAAACTTTATATTAACTGAACAAGAAATAGAAAAAGCTATTAGTGAAGTTTCTAAAAGAGATATTGAAGATATCAAATTTGCACAAACTCAAGTTAGAAACTTTGCTCGAAAGCAATTAGAATGCATTAAAGACTTAGAAGTTGAAACTTTACCAGGTGTTATTTTGGGTCATAAGAATATTCCAATGAACTCTGTTGGATGCTACGTTCCTGGCGGAAAATATCCAATGGTTGCTTCTGCTCATATGTCAGTCCTTACAGCAAAAGTTGCTGGTGTTAAAAATATTACAGCTTCTGCTCCACCTCAAAATGGAAAGCCTCATCCAGCAATAGTGACAGCTATGCATCTAGGAGGAGCTGACAAAATACTTTGTCTTGGAGGAATACAAGCTGTTGCTGCAATGGCCATTGGGACTGAAACTATTGATGGTGTAAATATGTTGGTTGGGCCTGGCAATATGTTTGTGGCTGAAGCTAAAAGACAATTATTTGGACGTGTTGGAATTGATCTTTTTGCAGGGCCTACTGAAACTTTAATTATTGCTGACGATTCATCTGACCCAGAAATATGCGCTGTAGATTTGCTTGGTCAAGCTGAGCATGGCCCTACAAGTCCATCTATTTTATTAACTAATTCTGAAGACCTTGCTCTAAAAACTTTAACAGAAATTGAAAGACAATTAAAAATACTTCCTACCGCAGAAATAGCTAAAGTGTCTTGGAAAGATTATGGACAAGTTATAGTTTGTGATAATATAGATGAAATGGTTTCTGTTGCCAACAATTTAGCTTTTGAACATGTTCAAGTTATGACAGAAAATCCTGATTACTTTTTAAAGAATATGACAAATTATGGAGCTTTATTTCTTGGTTCAAGAACTAATGTAGCGTTTGGTGACAAAGTAATAGGAACTAATCATACACTTCCTACAAAAACTGCAGCAAGGTATACCGGTGGACTTTGGGTTGGTAAATTTTTAAAAACTTGTACATATCAGAAAATTTTAACTGACGAGGCTTCTGCGATGGTTGGAGAGTATTGCTCTAGGTTATGCGCTCTTGAAGGCTTTGCTGGCCATGGAGAACAAGCTAACATAAGGGTGAGACGTTTTGGTGGAAGAAATATTAAGCCATACTCATCTGCAGAATAGGAGTGGAAATGGAATATCCAAAATTACCAAGTTTTAAACTTGATGGTAAAAACGCACTAATTACTGGGGCAGGTAGAGGAATTGGAATGGGTGCATCTATAGCATTAGCAGAATCCGGAGCCAATGTTACACTTGTTTCAAGAACAGAAAATGAACTAAAAAATTTAACTAAACATATTAACGCATTAGGCTTCAAAGCATCTTATAAAACGTTGGATGTTAACAATGAAAAGGAAGTTGAACAGTTAATTAATGATTCAAATCCTTTTGATATTCTTATTAATAACGCTGGAACAAATAAACCAGCAAAATTGATAGATACCAATCTTGAAGATTTTGATCATGTTATGTCTTTGAATGTTAGATCCGTAATGAATTTAACAAAACATGTCGTAAGAAAAATGATAGAAAATGAAATAAAAGGCTCCATTATTAATGTTTCATCTCAAATGGGACATGTTGGAGGGCCAAATAGGACAACCTATTGTGCAAGTAAGTTTGCTATAGAAGGTTTCACTAAAGCCCTTGCAATTGAATTAGGTCCAAATCAAATTAGAGTAAATACAATTTGTCCTACTTTTATTCAGACACCAATGACGGAACCCTTTTTAAAGGACGAAGATTTTAAAAAAGCAACTCTTAATATGATCCCACTTGGGAGGTTAGGAGATATCAAAGATCTAATGGGACCTTTTGTTTTTCTAGCTTCTGAGGCTTCATTATTAATGACTGGATCAAGTTTATTAGTTGATGGAGGCTGGACTGCAAGGTAAGAGAGTGTTTTAAGTTAATGTGGAGCATAAAGTTTTATATTGTCTAATGAAGTAAACTGTAAATTAAAAATAAATGGCTTTCTATATGATTTAACAATCCCTGATGATAGACCACTTATATTTGTTTTAAGAAATGATTTAAATTTAAAGGGAACTAAACTAGGTTGTGGTTTAGAGCAATGTGGCTCTTGCACTGTCTTAATTGATGGCAAAAAAGCATTGTCATGTAATCAAACTGCTGTTTCCTTTCAAGGAAAAGATATAACTACAATTGAAGGTATAAAAGTAAATAGTAAATACTCAGTAATACAAGAAGCTTTTATAGAATTTAACTCAGCTCAGTGTGGATATTGTAGTAGCGGAATAATAATGTCTTTAACTTCTCTCTTTAATAAGACAGCCTTGCCTAAAAAAGATGAAGTTATAAAATGTTTAGATAATAATTTATGCCGTTGTGGTTCTCATTATTCAGTCTTAAAAGCCGTAGAAAAAATTATAGCTAATATAGACCATAAAAAAGTTGATAATTAATATGAGTAAATTATCATCTGGACCAAGTATTAAAATTTATAACTTAGTATCAAATTGGATTATTTTTGATAATAACAAAGTTAAAATTTTATCTGGCAAAGTTGATATTGGACAACATATAACCACAACATTATCTATTATAGCTTCTAGAGAACTAGATATTAGTATAGATAAAATAGAAGTTTTAAACCTAACAACTAAAAAATCACCCGATGAAGGATTTACTGCTGGTAGCTTGTCAGTAAGTCACTCAGGAACTGCAGTGAAAGCTGCTTCAATTACTTTTAGAAATTTATTTATTGAACATGTTCTTTCTAAATTTAACGTTGAAATTGATGATTTAAATATAGAAAATGGAATTGCTAAAATTTTAGGAACAAATCAATTTTTTTCCTATTGGGATTTTGCTCAATTAGACAATTATAATGATATAAAAATTACTGAATTTATTCAAAATAGAATTGTTCCAATTAATCCCAAAAAACAACCAATTAAGAATAAAACAATCACCAATATAGTTACTGGAAACCATAAGTTCATTCAAGACTTAGATTTTCCAAATATGATGCATGCAAGAGTTTTAAGGCCATTAAATTATTTTTCTAAATTGAAATATATAGATAATAAATTAATTTTGAATTTAAAAAACAATAATATCAATGTTCTAATTAAAGGGTCTTTTATTGCTATTATTGGCAGTGATGAATTTGAAGTTATTAAAGCATTAAATAAATTAAAACACTCATGTGAATGGGAAAATTTAGAAAATATAAATAATCGTAACGTATTTGAAATGTTGTCCAATAACAAAAAAGATAGCCTTCTTGTAAAATCTGGAGGAGAAGCTTTTTATGAAAAAATTCCAGACAAGCACATATATGATGATAAAAATTTTATAACGTTAAATAGTGAATATACGAAACCTTATATAATGCATGGATCAATTGGTCCTTCTGCTGCATGCTCTATCTTTCAAAATAATAAATTGAAAATTTTTACTCATAGTCAAGGTGTTTATCAAACAAGAGGTGCAATCTGTGAAGCCTTGAAAGTTAAAGAACAAGATGTCGAGATGATTTTTATGCCTAGCGCAGGCTGTTACGGACATAATGGTGCTGATGACGCTGCTTTTGAGGCAGGAATAATTTCAATGACATTTCCTGATAAGCATATTTTACTTAAATGGACAAGAGAAGATGAGAATTGTTGGGAACCATACGGAAGTGCTACACTAAGTAAAATCTCAGGAACTTTAGATTTAAAAGGAAATATTGTTTATTGGTCTCATGAGACTTTTGCAGATACTTTTATGACCAGACCTTCTAAAGGTGGAGCGCATAATTTCTTATCATATAAATATATAAATAATGATTTTCAAAAAAGAGATCAATTACCAAAAACAGCACCTCATATGGGAATACATAGAAATCTTGACCCGTTATATAATTTTAAAAAAACTAGATTAGTAAAAAATCTAGTTCATAATTTGCCATTAAGAACCTCGGCATTAAGAGGTCTTGGAGCATTTGGCAATATTTTAGCTATTGAATCTTTTATGAATGAACTTGCATTCACTGCTAACATAGATCCCTTAACATTTAGATTAAATCACCTTGATGATAATAGAGCTAAAGAAGTCTTAATAAATCTAAAAGCACAGATGGATAAAAGTGTATTAAAGAAAAATAATGCTCGTGGCATTGCTTTTGCTAGATACAAAAACTCTGCTGCCTATTGTGCGGTTGGCATTGAAATCAGTGTGTCTGATAATGCTGAAATAACCTTAATTAACTCTTGGATTTCCATTGACGCTGGAGAGATTGTTTATCCTGAAGGTATACATTCTCAGCTGGAAGGTGGGTTAATTCAAGCAGCTAGTTGGACGATATATGAACAAGTGGAATATGATACTAGATCTATTTTATCTAAAGATTGGGATGAATATAAAATTATAGGTTTCAATAACATTCCAAAAATAAATGTAAGTATTATTGAAAGAATAGGGGACCCTTTTCTTGGAGTAGGCGAGGTGGTTGCAGGACCAGTTAGCGCCGCTATAGCAAATGCATTATTTGATCTATTAGGTGTTAGATTTAAAAACTTGCCATTTTCAAAAGATAAAATAAAAAGTGAATTATTAAAATAATTAATCTTTATTTCTATTTTTAACTTTTTTTCATATATAATTATTTTTTAACATTTTTTAATATTTTTGATGATTAGATAATATTAATTGAACATGAAAAATATTTATCTATGATTAAAAAATATTATTTATTTCTTTTTAAATGTGTGGATTTTTAAATGACTGATAAAAAACGAGGAATGTATAAAAACTTAACTAGTTATGGTGATGAAGGATTTTCTATTTTTTTAAGAAAAGCTTTTATTAAAGGCTTAGGTTATACTGATGAAATGTTAGATAGACCGATTGTTGGAATAACTAATACATATAGTGATTACAATCCTTGTCATGGCAATGTGCCTGATTTAATTAAAAGTGTAAAATCTGGTATATTATCTTCTGGAGCAATACCATTAGAGTTTCCTACTATTACAGTTCATGAATCTTTTGCACATCCAACTTCAATGTATTTAAGAAATCTTATGTCTATTGATACAGAGGAAATGTTACGAGCCCAACCAATGGATGCATGCGTACTAATTGGAGGTTGTGATAAAACAGTTCCTGCTCAACTTATGGGAGCATTTAGCACTGATATACCTGTCATTCAATTAGTAACAGGTCCTATGCTTACTGGTTCTCATAGAGGAGAAAGAGTTGGAGCATGTACAGATTGTAGAAGATATTGGGCCAAATTTAGAGCAGAAGAAATTGATGAAGATGAAATTAATGAGGTTAATAACCAATTAGTACCTACAGTTGGAACCTGTGGTGTAATGGGAACGGCAAGCACTATGGCTTTAATAACAGAAGCATTAGGTATAATGCTTCCTAATGGAGCTTGTGCTCCAGCAGTTTCTGCAGAAAGAAAAAGAATTGCAGAAGAAACTGGAAGAGTTGCCGTTGAAATAGCGTCAAAAGACTTAAGACCAAGTAAATTTTTGACAATTAAAAATTTTCAAAATGCATTAACTGTACTTTCTGCAATTGGAGGTTCGACTAATGGAATAGTACATTTAACTGCTATTGCTGGTAGATTAGGATTTGATTTAAATCTTAATGATTTTGATGAAATGACAAAAAACACACCTATGATTGTTGATTTAAAACCATCTGGAAGTGGATATATGGAAGATTTATTTAAATCTGGGGGTCTTCCAAGAATTTTAGTTGAACTCAAAGACTATCTTCATTTAGATACGTTATCAGTTACAGGGCAAACTCTAAAACAATTAATAGACAAAACGAATTTTACCTGGCCTCAAGAAATAATAAGAAAAAAAGATAATCCTATTTTTGAAAAAGGAAGTATTGCTGTATTAAACGGCAATCTTGCTCCTGGATCAGCTATAATCAAACAATCAGCCGCTAGCAAAGAATTACTTTATCATGAAGGTAAAGTTGAAGTTTTTGAAAATCTTGAAGATCTGGCGAGTAGAATTGATAGTGATGATTTAGACGTAACTAAGGATAGTATTTTACTTTTAAGAAACATAGGTCCAATTGGAGCTCCTGGAATGCCAGAAGCTGGATTAATTCCAATACCAAAAAAACTTGCAAAGCAAGGTGTTAAAGATATGGTTAGAATATCAGATGGAAGAATGAGTGGGACCGCATCAGGAACTATTGTACTCCATGTTTGCCCTGAATCTGCTGTAGGAGGGCCTTTAAATGTTGTTGAAAGTGGTGATTTTATCAAATTAGATGTTAACAACAGATCTCTTGAATTAATGTTATCCGACAAAGAAATTAAATTAAGGATGGATAATAAAAAGTTAAATATAAATTCAAAGAGGAGAGGGTATAACAAATTGTTTCATGAAACAGTTCTTCAAGCAGACAAGGGTGTTGACTTTGATTTTCTTAGACCAGTAGAATAAAAATTCATATTTATAATCAGCTCATAATAAATACTATTTAATCTTAAATAAAGAGCATGCATTCTTTCCAGTAATTAGCTCTATATCAATTTCTGATAATTCTTTAACACCTAATACATGTTCAATTGGATCATCTTCTGCCATGTCGTAAGGGTAATCAGTCCCCATTATTATATGATTAGAACCAAATTTATCTATTAGATATTTTAATTGATCAAAAGAGAAAACCACGGTGTCAAAATACATTCTTTTTAAGTAATCAGTTGGCTTATGCTTCAAATTAAAACCAGCACAATCAGGTCTTGCACCCCAAGCATGATCTATTCTACCTGAGTAAGATGGAAGATATCCTCCACCATGAGCTACAAATATTTTTAAAGTAGGAAATTTTTCCATCGTTCCATCAAATATCAAATGATGAAGCGCTACAGTTGTATCCATAGGGTTTCCTATAATATTTATAAAATAATGGTTTTTTAATCTTTCTCCTTCAGGATAACCATTTGGATGAAGGAAAATAGGAACATCCAATTTAGTAGCCATTGACCATACAGGATCATAAGATGGATGAGAAAGTTCTTTTCCATCTTGAAATGTAATTATTTGAAACCCTCTAATATCTAATTCTTTAACGCATCTTTCCATTTCTTTAGCAGCTAAATCCCCATTCTGCATTGGCAAATGGCCTAATGATACAAACCTATCAGGCCTAGAATTAGAAACAGCAGATAATTTGTTATTAATAATTTGAATTGCTTTAAAAGAAACATCACTTTTTATATTACAATAATGTTGAAAAGGGACTGGAATTAATACTTGCATGTCAATTCCCTGGGTATCCATTTTTTTTAACCTATGCTCAATATTAGTTAAATCAACAAATCTATCTTGAATTTGTAGAACATTTTGATTTGTAGTAATTTGATTACTATGTCTAAAGGCAGGAATATCAAATGGATCAAATAAACCTGCTACAGCATCAGCTGCTTCTTGAACATGTAGATGACAGTGTGCATCTACAGTTAATGATGATGGTCTTTTTTTATAACCTGGTTCTCCATGAATTCTAGCTGCTGTGCTTCCATAAGGTTTAATACCCATAATTTATATCTCCATATTTAGCATATTAAAAATATAGTTCGTATGTTCATTAAATATAAATAAAAAAAAATTATATTAATCATCAATATTTATGATTAACTTTTATAATTAAATATTATTGATATAAAACAATATTATATTAATTTATTTTGATAATATAGATTAATAGGGATGTTTGTATATAGAGAAAATTAGGTATATTTTTGTCGCATAATATATATTATGTATATAAATGAAGATTAAATATTTATAACTAAACCATCATGTGCAGGCTCAACGTTTTTAGGACAAATAGAAAGTACAGTATCATGATCTGATTCAGGGCTTAAATGAGTTAAATATGCAGATTTAGGACTTAACTCTTTAATCCATTTAAAAGAAAGATCAAAATGAGCATGTGCAATATGAGGATTCTTTCTTAAACCTGTAATAATTAAAACATCAAGATTATATAATAAATTAAAACTTTCAGGAGGAAAATCGACAACATCTGTGCAATATCCAAATAATTTGTTAAAAATAAAACCTAAAGTATCTATAGCTCCATGATTTTGTTGAATAGATTTTATATTAATATCACCAATTTTAATATCTTGAAAATAATCAATATTTATTAATTCAAATGGAGGTTGAAAATAAGATTGAGATGTTGACGACTTATTAAATAAATAATCAAACCTATTAATTAAAAATTTAGCAGTTTCAAAATGTGTATAAATCTTTAGTTTTACTTTATTATAAAAATAAAAAGGTCTTAATTCATCTAATCCAGAAATATGATCTGCATGTTGATGAGTAATAAGCACAGCATCTAACTTTTTAATATTATGTTCGATGAGTTGGTTTTTAATGTCAGGGCCTGCATCAATTAAAATATTGATATCGTCAGATTGAACTAAAATAGCACACCTTTGTCGTTTGTTTTTTTTATTATTAGGATCACATTTGCCCCACCCCAAGCTCCCAAGCGCTGGAATTCCGACTGATGTACCTGTCCCTAAAACAGTAATTTTTAATTTTTGGGTCATTTTAATAACTTATTAAACATTTTTAAAGAATTGTTATATAATTGTAATACAAATTCATCAAAATTCACATTTCTAATTTCTGCAATAAATTTAGCTGTATAATAACAATTTTTGGGTTCATTAACCTTCCCTCTTAAAGGAACAGGAGATAAATAAGGTGAATCAGTCTCCACTAAAATTTGATCCTTAGGTACAAAGGAAGCAATTTCTTGAATTAACTTTGCTGATTTAAAAGTAACTATACCAGAAAACGAAATAAAAAAACCTAAATCAAGCCCACATGTAGCTAAATTTATTCCAGAACTAAAGCAATGAAGAACAGCTTTAAAATGTCCATTTTTATATTCACGCTGTAAAATTTCAATCATATCATCATCAGCATCTCTTGAGTGAATGACTAATGGTAAACCTGTATCTCTAGAAACATTAATTTGAGAAATAAATGATTTTTTTTGTTTAACTTTATCTTCATTTCCAAAATGATAATCTAAACCACATTCACCTATCGCCACACATTTTAAATCTTTAGAAAGCTTAAGCATAAGTTCATAATTACAAAAATTCTTATCTTTTAATACCTCATTTGGATGAACCCCTACTGAAAAGAAAATTTCAGGATACATTTTAGATATATTTATAATATTTTGAATTCTATTTAAATTAGTTGAAATAGATATAATTTTTAATACATTAAACTCTTTTGCATTTTTTAGAACTTCATCCAATCTAGAAAACAACTCTGGGAAATCAAGATGTGCATGTGTATCAATTAAAAAACTCATATGAAAAACTCGAATAAATAGAATTTAAATTCTAGGAAATAAAATAGAAGGAACTGAGATATCATTATTACCACTAATTAAAATATTTATAGATTTTAATTGTCTAAAATCATTTGGAATAGATAAATGATTTAAAATATACTCCGAAGTACTTGGGATAAACGGCTGAAGTATTATAGCTATCTGCTTCAAGGTTTCAAGCAATGTAAAAAGTACAACCTCCATTCTTTTAAAATCATTTTTTTTTAAAGACCAGGGTGCTTGAATATCTACATATTTATTGGCATTACCAATAACCAACCATATATGTTTTAAGACTTGATCAAATCTTTGTAAGTCTATTAGTTCTCTATATTCATTTAATGAATTCTTTATTGAATTAATTAATTTAAGGTCTTCGTCTAAAAAAGAATTAGGTTTTTCTGGAACTTTTCCGTTACAGTTCTTAACTACCATTGAAACAACTCTTTGAAAAAGATTACCAAAACTATTAGAGAGATCACTATTAACTCTATTAATTAATTGAGAAATAGAAAAGTCACCATCATTCCCAAAAGGAACTTCTCTCATTAAGAAATATCTAACCTGATCTAATCCAAATTTTTCTACTATATCAAAAGGATCAATTACGTTTCCTAAGGATTTAGATATTTTCTGACCTTCATTAGTCCACCAACCATGAGCAAATATTTTTTTTGGTAAAGGCAAATCAGCTGCCATTAAAAATGCAGGCCAATATACAGCGTGAAACCTAATTATATCTTTACCAACCATATGTAAATCAGCCGGCCATGTTTCTAAAAACGCCCTACCATCAACCTTGTCTGTATAGTTAGCAGCTGAAATATAGTTTGTAAGGGCATCTAACCAAACATACATAATATGATTATTATCATTTGGAACTTTTATTCCCCATGAAAAACTAGTTCTACTTACTGAAAGATCTAATAATCCCCCTTTTACAAAACTTACAACTTCATTTCTTCTTGATGCAGGACATATAAAATTTGGATTCTTTTCATAAAAATCAATTAATTTACTTTCCCATTTCTTTAAATTAAAGAAATAAGATGGTTCTTCTACCCATTCTACTGGGGAACCAGAAGGTGCCTTTCCATCAACAATTTCTGACTCAGAAAAGAAAGCTTCATCTCTTACTGAATACCAACCCGAATATTTTCCTAAATAAATATGACCATTTTCTAAAAGCTTGTTCCACAGTTTTTGACAAGATTCAATATGCCTCTCATCAGTAGTTCTAATGAAATCATCATTAGAAAATTGCATACATTTTAGCAAATCTTTAAAATTAAGTGAAACTTCATTTACAAATTCAATAGGTTTAACTTTTTTATTTTTAGCAGCCAACTCAACTTTTTGACCATGTTCATCCGTTCCTGTTAAAAAAAATACATTAAACCCATCCAGTCGCTTAAATCTAGCAATAATATCACAAGCTAAAGTAGTGTAAGCATGGCCAATATGAGGAATATCGTTCACATAATAAATTGGTGTTGTAACGTAAAAATTATTGTTCATTTAACTCACATGATCTAAAACTATGTCAAACATAAATCTTTTAAAAAATTCATACTAACATCTGATTTGTTTACATTTAATAAAAGTGCGGAATTCATATCTTTATCAAACTTTGAATATAATTTCAAAATATTTAGTTTACTATTTTTTTTAACAATAAAGTTAATAAAATCTTTTTCCTTAGTTAAAGTTGTTTCTAAAAAAAAATTTTTAAATTGATAAAAAACCATTTTCTTAATTAAATTAACAATCATTAATCTAAGAATAAATAATAAAAAAACCTCATCATTATTTTTTATAAAATATAATTTCATCAATGAATCCCTAATTTTTAAATATTTATTTGAACACATAAGATCATCTAAAAGATTTGAATAGCTTTTAAAAATTTCTTTATCATTCATTTTCAGTGCAAGCCCAGGAGATCTATATGAAATATCTTTTATAAATAATAATTCGTCTTCCGAACTTGCTTTAATATGATTAAGCAAGAAAATATCAAAAGTTTCTTTATCTAATGGTTTTAAATTAAATACACTACATCTAGATGTAATTGTTTTTAATATATTCATTGGTTTATGAGAAATAAGGAAAATAAAAGAATTTTCTGGTGGTTCTTCAATTATTTTTAATAGTGAATTTAATGAATTAATACTCAAATTATCAATTGAGTTTATAACCGCAATTTTTATACTTGATATTGAAAAAGTTTTATGAAAAAAAACATTTAATTTTCTAACGTTATCAATAGGAATTATTTTTTCGTCTAATTTTTTATTTAAAGATAAATAAAAAAAATCTGGATGCAAATTATTATCAAATAAATAAGATGATTTATTTGATTTTATTTTTTTTAAAAAATTATCATCCTTAATAATTATTTCTTTTAAGTCTGTTTTTTTTAAATTTTCATAGTG
>CAJJBL010000074.1 GCA_905182395.1 alpha proteobacterium SCGC AAA536-G10
TAGAATTTATAGGTATACCAGGTGAAACAAATAAAGTATCAATTTTCCCCCAATTCCAATCTTTATAATTTAGCCATGTTGTTTTTTTAGGTACTAAAGATTTATTTTTTTTATCATCAAACACAAAGACAATTGCTTTAGAATTAACTAATATTCTAGCTGCTGCATTCCCTGATAATCCTAATCCTAGAACCCCAACATATTTATAATTATAATAACTTATATTTTTCAATTTCTTACCTAAGCTTAAGAGTAGATAATCCAATCAGAGCCAGAATAACTGCAATTATCCAAAATCTGACGACTATTGTTGATTCAGCCCAACCTTTTTGCTCAAAATGATGATGTAATGGAGCCATTCTAAAAATACGTTTACCTGTAAGCTTAAAAGACAAAACTTGAATAATAACTGATACAGCT
Organism: alpha proteobacterium SCGC AAA536-G10; assembly: GCA_905182395.1. GTDB lineage: Bacteria > Pseudomonadota > Alphaproteobacteria > Puniceispirillales > Marisalimonadaceae > CAJJBL01. The sequence continues at coordinate 421 of CAJJBL010000074.1, forward strand.
TCAAGGACAAATAAGCCTCCAATTATAATTAATACTAATTCGTGTCGTGCAGCAGCAGCAGTTACACCAATAACGCCTCCAAGTGACAAAGATCCTGTGTCTCCCATAAAAACCATTGCTGGCGGTGCGTTAAACCATAAAAATCCTAACCCAGCTCCAATTATAGCTCCTAATAAAACAGCTATTTCACCTATTCCAGGAATATAACTAATTTGTAGATAAGTTGAGAAATTAATGTGACCGGTTAAGTATACTATAATTCCAAAAGAGGCAGCTGCTATCATAACAGGAACTATTGCAAGTCCATCAAGCCCATCGGTAAGATTAACAGCGTTTGATGATCCAACTATAACTATTATAACAAAAGGAATATAAAATATTCCTAAAAAGAAAACGCTTTCTTTAAGAAACGGAATTGAAAGATAATTTTGCAAACCAACAGGAGTGTTTTCTTTTAAAATCAAAGCTGCAAAAAAAGCTATAATAATTTGTGGAATAAGTTTTTGGTAACTCTTTAAACCATTAGATGACATTTTAGATACCTTTAACCAATCATCTAAAAGGCCTATGAAGCCATATGTTATAGCGACACTAAGCACAATCCATATATATAAATTATTTAATTTTGCCCATAAAATTGTTGAAGTTGTAAATGCCAGCAATATTAGCAAGCCTCCCATAGTAGGAGTTCCAGCTTTAAATATAATATGATTTTTTGGTCCATCGTCTCTAATAGGCTGCCCATGTTTTTGCATGGCTTTTAAAAAATTAATAATTTTTGATCCAAAAACAAAACTTATTATTAAAGCTGTTAGTAGGGCACCAATTGATCTAAATGTTATATATTTAAATAAATTTAAAGGTTGAAAGTAATCAGTATAGTTTAATAAAAAATCAGGCAGCATTATTATTCTCCTGATAGTTATATTCATTTTTAACAAAATTAACTAATTTCCAAAGACCAGTTCCATTCGAGCCTTTCACAAGAATATTTTGCTTAGGTTTTAAAATTTTTGGTAAATCTTTTAATAATTGCTCAATGTTGACATAAGACATAAATTTTTTATTTAAATTCAATCCTATAGCAATTTTTGAAGTTTCAGAACCAAGCGTAATTAAAATATCTGGATTAATTTTTTTAATTATAGGGATTAAGTTAGTATGTAATTTTTGAGTATCTTTCCCAAGTTCCAGCATATCAGAAATAATAATAACAGTTTCATAGTCTTGTAAGGATGACTTTGATTTATAGAAACTTAAAAGAGCGGCCTCCATTCCAGCAGGGCTTGCATTATAACTATCATCAATTAGAAACGATTTATTTTTACATTCAAAATTTATTGTTATTATTTCACCTCTTCCAGATAAAGGTTTCATTTCACTAATTATCTTCATTCCAACTGATATATCTAACTTTAATTCATTCAAAATAGAGATAGCTGCTAATGCATTTATCGCTTGAATAGAATTCAGGTATTTTAAATGCCAATTTTTAATGTTATTAAAAGATACGGTGACCCCGTCTTTTATATCTTCAATTTTTATAATTTTAGTCTTAGAATTATCCTTAAATCCAAAAAAATGAATCTTAGCTTTTGTCTTTTTTGCTTTTTTAAGTAATAAATCGCACCATTTATTGTCGGCATTCAAAATAACTGAAGATGGATCTTTTAATCCTAAAAAAATCTCACTTTTGGCTTCAGCAATTTCTTTTTCACTTTTAAAATTAGCTATATGCGAGTTTGAAACATTTGTAATTAACGCAATGTTTGGTAGAGCTATTTTTGTTAATTCTTCTATTTCACCTATGTGGTTCATTCCCAATTCTAATACACAATATTTTTTTGTTGCAGGTAATCTAGATAAGGTTAAGCAAACACCAATTAAATTATTATTATTGCCTTGGCTATAATGAGTTTCACCATATTTTTTTAGAATAGTTGAAGTTATATAACGGGTACTAGTTTTCCCAGCACTTCCTGTGATAGCAATAGTTTTACCTTTAAATCTTTTTCTTGCAAATTGTGCCATTTTGATTAATGCTTTTTTTGTATCATTGACCTATAATGCGTTATATTTTTTAGCTAATTTAAAATCTGAAACAATAACTCCTGCAGCTCCATTTTTTATTGCAGATTCAATGAAATTATGACCATCAAATCTATTACCTTTTATAGGGATAAACAAATCACCTTTTTTAATAGTTTTATCGTTAATGCTAACGCCTAATATTTCTGTTTTCTCTTTTAATAAAAAATTATCATTAGGATCAGTCGCATTGATTGCGTTAATTAATTCTTTTTTTGTCCATAAAGGTATCAATTTATTGCCTCATGGTTGATAAGATTGTTAATTGTTTCTTTTGCTACATTATAATCATTGAAAGGAAGGCTTTGATTACCAACCACTTGCAATGATTCATGCCCCTTGCCAGCTATAAGTAATAAGTCATTTTTTTTTAATTCAGATACAGCGTATTTTATAGCATTATTCCTGTCAGGAATTTCAATAGCATTTGGGCAACCTAATAAGATTTCTTTTCTAATGTCTGAAGGATGTTCATTTCTTGGGTTGTCATCAGTAACAATTACTTGATTAGATTGTTGTTGAGCAATATTGCCCATTATTTTTCTCTTCAATTTATCTCTATCACCTCCGCATCCAAAAAGAGTAATTATTCTTCCTTTTGTGTTTTGCCTTAATGAACTTAAAGTAGAAGATAATGCTTCTGGAGTATGAGCATAATCAATAATTATTGATGCATCTTTTGGATGTCCTGAAACTATTTGCATTCTCCCAGGAGCTGGCAGAAGATCACTTAAAGATTTAAAAACGAAATTAGGATCCATTCCTAAAGCTATACATATAGTAGCAGAAGCTATGACATTATATGCTTGAAAATCTCCAATCATACCAATAGGAGATGAATAAATAATATTATTATAATTTATTTCTAAATGTATAGAATTGTTATTTTGAGTTATTGATTTTATCATAATGTCTGCTTTTTTATTTTTTCCAAAAGTTAAAATAAATAAAGGTAATTTTATTATTTCGTCATATAATAATATTCCATAAGGATCATCAATGTTAATAGCTACGGCTGAATTTTTTTTTAAAATTTCTGTAAAAAGTCTTTTTTTCGTAGAAAAATAATTTTCTTTTGTTTTATGGTAGTCCATGTGGTCATGTGATAAATTTGTAAAAACAGCTCCTGAAAAATTAACGCCGTCTAATCTACATTGATCAATCCCATGAGAAGAAGCTTCAATAGCAACATGAGATATATTTTTAGATATGTCGTTTAATTGTTTATGTAATATTGAAGGATCAAATGTGGTTAGGTTGTTTTTAGAGCGTTCACTTTCGTTCAAAGTTTGGTTTTCTGGCATCCTTGTGCCAAGAGTTCCTATTGAAACTGCTTTCCATCCTGCTTGATCCCATATTTGACGACAAAACTCAACTACGGAAGTTTTCCCATTGGTTCCAGTAACGCCAATTATTTGTTGCGGTTGATTTTTGTAATAAGCAGCAGACAAGAGAGCATAAATATGTCTTGAGCAACCTTTATTTATCGTTATAATATCTTCATGAATTAATTTATCTGAAATAATTAAAGCTGAACCATTTTTTCTCGCTTCTGCAATAAAGTTAGAACCATCATATTGAAGACCTTTTATCGCAACAAAAATAAAACCAAGTTTAACCTCTTTACTATCAGAAGTAACGCCCGATATCTTTAATAATAATTTATTTTCAAAATTATTTAATTTTAATTTTAAAGAAGGATTTCTTGAAATCAAGTCTTTGAAGAGCATCATCTTATAATTCATCTCCTCGTATTTTATATTTTAATAATTGGTTAGTAAAAACTAATGCCTCATCATTTTGAGGGTTTATTCCAAGAATTGGAGCAATTCTAGTCACTATTTTTTTTATAACTGGAGCTGCAACATAACCTGCTGTTGAACGGCCATATAATTTTTGATTTTTAGGGCTGTCTATCATTATTGTTATAACAAATTTTGGTTTGTTAATTGGAAACCCTCCAGTGAATGCTACAATATTTTTGTTTTTGAAATAGCCTCCTGATTTTTTTACCTTGTCAGCTGTGCCAGTTTTACCACCTACTAAGTATCCTGCAGCTTCAGCTTTCTTGCCTGTTCCATATTTATTGCTAACCACTAATCTCATTATACTTCTCATTTTAAGAGATGTATTTTCAGAAAAAATACGTTTTTTAATATTATTTTTGGACGAATTTTTTATTAAACTTGGATTTGACTTAAACCCACCATTTATTATTGACGCAGTTGCTGTTGCAAGATGGACTGGAGTAATAGAAATGCCATGTCCATAAGAAATAGTCATTGTAGATAATCTCTTTTTATCAGTTATTATTTGGGGCTTACTGATTTCAGGAATTTCAAGCTTTACAGAATCAAAAAACCCTAAGTTTTTTAAAAATTTTAGTTGTATATCCGGTCCGATTTTTTCAGCTATCATAGCAGAGCCTATATTGCTTGAATGGACTATTATTTCAGGTATATTGATTGCCAATTTTAAGGGATGGAAGTCATTTATAGTTCTTGAAGATATTTTTATAGGCTTTGATACATCAAATAAATCAGTTTCTTTGACCAATTCACTTTCATATGCAACTGCAGCAGTTATTAACTTTAAAGTTGATCCGAGTTCGTATATTCCTTTAGTGGCTCTATTAAAAAGTTTTATATCAGATGTTTCTCTATAATTATTTGCGTTATAATCAGGTAAAGATGCAAGAGCATAAATTTCTCCGGAATTTGCATCCATAATTATCCCTGAACCTCCTTCAGCTTCAAATTTACTGATTTGTTCAGAAAGGACAGTTTTTAAAATATGCTGAACTCCTCCATGTATAGATAAAGTAACATCTTGACCATTTAGTAATTTGTCTTCGAATGATTTTTCAATGCCAGCAGTTCCTTTTCCATCTATATCAGTGTTGCCAAGAATATGAGATGCCAAGCTATTACTTGGATAAATTCGTTTGTTCTTTTGTTCTACTATAATACCTTCTATTCCAGCCTTAAGAACCTCAATATGCTCCTTGGGAGTTATTATTCTAAGTAAATTCACATGATTTTTTTTAGTATTTATTTTTTGTAATATGATAGCTTCATTAATGGTTGGAAAAATAATTTTAAGCTTTGAAATAGTTTCTTTTCTATTTAATATATTTTGAGGGTTAATACTTAAACTTGAAATATGAATTGTTGTAGCTAAAAGACTTTTGTTTCTATCAAAAATATCTCCACGAACTACTTTTTTTTTAATATATGATTGGGTATCATTGTTCTTTATTACTTTTGTTGTTTCATCATATTTGTTAATTTTAGCCAAGCTAACTGTCCTATAACCTATAGTAAAAAATGATGCCATTAAAATAAATCCACAAACGAAGAGTTTACCTTTTCTTAAATTGGGCATTAGAATTTCATTGTTTTGAAAGAGAATAATATTAAGAATTTTTATAATAATTCTCCATTATTTATTATAGTTTGAGTGCTAACTAAATCTTCTATATTCCAAATATCTATTGGAAGAACCGGCCTCATGTTTAATTTTTCTATTGCTAGTTTTTCTATTCTATCTGGTCTTTTTAGATAATTTAATTCAGCTCTAAGAATATTTATATCTGACTTTGTTAACATTATGTTTTTATTAATTTTAGCAAGCTCTACTTCTCTTTTTAAAATAAAATGCTTTATTTGATATAAAGAAATTGCAATAAAAATTATAAAAAATACAAACGAAAAAGAGGGGTATCTTATCATGCAACTTCTCCATATAAAGATGGAGAAAAAGTTCTAGTTGCAACACGCAACTTAGCGGATCTAGATCTTTTGTTTCTCAAAATTTCTTCTTCTGACGGGAGTATAGGTTTTTTTGTAATGATTTTTAAACTATGTGCTGAATAAGTTAAGTCAGGTAAATAACGAGATGTTGGGCTATTTTTTGCACACTTTAAAAAAAATTTTTTAATTATTCTATCTTCAATAGAATGAAAAGATACTACAGTTAACATGCCGTTTGGTTTTAAAATTTTTTCGGCAGCTATTAAACCATGCTCTAATTCAGAAATTTCGTCATTTAAATACATTCTTATAGCTTGAAAAGTTTTAGTAGCAGGATGAATTTTATGATTAATTTTAGGAACACAATTTCTTACGATTGAAGCTAATTGTGCAGTACTTGTTATTGATTGAGCAGATCTTTCTCTGACAATATTTTTAGCAATTCTTCTTGAAAAAACTTCATCACCAAGTTCATAGATAATGTTTGCAAGGGTGTCTTCTTCAACCTGATTAATGAACTCTTCTGCAGTTGCTCCTTTTTTTGACATTCTCATATCTAAAGGACCATCTAATCTAAAAGAAAAACCTCTGTTTCCTTGATCTAATTGAGGACTGGAAACGCCTAAGTCAAAAGTTATTCCAGCAACTGTTTCTATTTCCAGCATTTTAACAAATTTAACAATTTCAGAAAAATTGCCATTGATAAAAAAAAACCTGTTCTTAAAGTCTTTCTTAAATTGAGCAGCTATAATTTCTGCTTCTGGGTCTCTGTCTATTGCAAGAACTTTACAATTATTTTTTTGTAAAATTGCTTTGCTATAACCTCCTAATCCAAAAGTTGCGTCAATATAAAATTCACCATCTTCAATTAATAAAGCATTTAAAGTTTCCTCTAATAGGACTGGAATATGTAAACTTGCGTTATTCATCACTAACATCTTTTAAAAGCTTATTTTTATTTAAGATTAATTTTGGAGGACCTTTTTCTTTTAGTATTTGCTGTGAATAATCATATTGAACTTTATATTCAGAAGGTGACCAAATATAAAAAGATTCTCCTATTCCCATGAAAACAGCTTTATCTGTTAAACCAGAAAAATCCATTAATGTTTCTGGAATAATAACTCTACCACCACTATCAAATTTCATTTCAAAGGCGTCTGCCATCATCATTCTTAAAACTGCAGCTTCATCAGACAAAGCGTTTAACTCATCTATTGCATCAATATACTGCTGCATTCGATTAGCGGTGGTTCCTTCAATGCATTTAAATTGAAGGCTTTTAAACAAAATTAACGGACTAATTTCTTTTTCAAGATTGATTCTATATGAAGCAGGAATGGATACTCGACATTTTAGATCAATTTTATTATGTGAGGTTGATAAAAACATAATTCTAATAAGATCCTTAGTAAATTTTAACAAGCATTTATGAAATCAGTCATGTTAATTAAAAAATAATTTCTATATTATGCTCAAAATAACTAAATATATATTATAATGGGATATCATGGGTTTTTATGGGAGTCAATGGGAAAATGTATGTTATTTATGGAAGATTTATTAAATTATGATTATGAATGACAATTTGTTTTTTTACAGAAATTATCAGAGAGTCTATAAGCCGGGTTTTGTATCTAAAATTTTGATAGTAGTTATTCATCTTGAAAGTTTATTGCTAAACTTTTCTAGCGACCTACCCAAGAAACTTTGCAGAAATACAAAAAATGTTTCTTCTATTTGGTCTTGCTCTAAGTGGGGTTTACCGTGCCATTTCTATCACTAGAAACGCGGTGCGCTCTTACCACACCATTTCACCCTTACCAAAAAATGGCGGTATATTTTCTGTGGCACTTTCCCTAGGGTTACCCCCGCTGGATGTTATCCAGCACTTTATTTCTGTAGAGCCCGGACTTTCCTCTGTAATAAAACAGCAACTACTCAACTCTCTGATATTTTAATAAATAAGTTTACTATGTAATTTGGTCAAGAGTTAAATAGTTATAGTTATAATTACTTGATATTATTAACTTCATCTTGCAATAACTGTAAGTTAAGCCAATCATCTTCTGCTTCAGAAAGTTGTTCTTTTAAAAGAGAGATCTGGTTAATAATTAGATCAAATTTATTTCTATCTTCATCATATAGGTTATTATTATTTAAAATATTTTCTGATTTAGCTAATTGTAATTCTAATTTTTCAATCTTTTTTGGCAATAATTTTAAATTAAAATCTTCTTTAAAGCTTAATTTTATTTTATTTTTAGTTTGATTTATTTGATTGCTTTTCTTTAAGATCTTGTTTTGATCTTTTAATTTTAAAAACTTTAGTTTTGAGAATCCATATTTAACATAATAGTCAGAAAAATTACCTGAATGGTTCAAAATTTTATTGTCATTTTCAAAAACTATAAGTTTATTGATAGTTGCATCTAAGAAATATCTATCATGACTGACAATTAAAACTGTTCCATTATAATTTTTAATATTATCCTTAAGCAGATTCAAAGTTTCAAAATCAAGATCATTTGTGGGTTCGTCTAAAATTAAAAAATTATGCTCGTTTAAAAATAATTTTGATAATAACAGCCTTACTTTTTCACCACCTGATAAAGTAGAATTACTTTGCATAGATTTTTTTTCATCAAATAAAAATTTTTTAAGATAAGATAATACATGTAATTTATGGCCTTGAAACTCAACATGGTCGCCGCTTGGTGTTAAGGTTTTCCATGGTGTGCTGTCTAAATTCAAGGTTTCTTTATTTTGATCGAAATATTTAATGTTTAGCCTTTCACCGATTTTAATTGCTCCTGATGTTGGTTGAAATATTCCTTGAAAAAGTTTTATTAAAGTAGTTTTCCCACTTCCATTTGCTCCTATAACTCCAATTCTATCAAGACGTTTAATTTTGTAATTAAAATCTTTAATAATTTCTTTGTTTATATCTTTTTTATCGCCATTTTTATTAAATTTAAAGCTCAAATTTAATGCTTCAATGATATTTGATCCTGTTTCACTTGTTTTGTTTAAAGAAATATCAATTGAGTTTTTGTTATCTACTTTTAAATTAGAATAATCTTCATTAAGTTTATCTAATTCTCTTATTCTCCCCATATTACGTTTTCTTCTTGCTGATATTCCTTCTATTGACCATTTAGTTTCAGTTTTAATTTTTTGTTTAAGTTTATGTACTTGATTTTTTTCAATTTCTATCAGTTCTTCAGACCATTCAAAGAAACCTTCGTATTTGCCATCACGTTTTCTTAATTTACCTTGGCTTAGCCAAAAAGTTTTAGTACCAATTTTTTTAAGAAATTCTTGATCATGACTTATAACAATCATAGTAGTTCTAATATTTATCAGCTTTTGCTCTAGCCATCCAATTGTAGGCAAGTCAATATGATTGGTTGGTTCATCTAAAAGAATTATATCTGGTTCTTGAAGTATAGCTTTTGCTATAAAAATTTTTCTAAGTTCTCCTCCAGATATTGTTTTTGAAAGATCTATATTTTGTATATTTAATTCTTCTATTATTTCTCCAATTTTAGAAATATTTGGATGCTCAATATCTTGGGAGATAAATTCTGTAAGATTATGAATAATTGGTATTCTCGGATTTTGATCAAGGTATTCAATCTTTAGATTAGGTGATTTCCAAATATTTCCTTTATCGTTTTCATGTGTACCTTTAATTGTTTTTAATAGAGTACTTTTTCCTGATCCATTTTCTCCTACTAAAATTATACGATCAAATTTATGGATTGCAAAATCAACTTTATTGATGAGTAATTTATTTGATTGAGAAATTACAAGGTCTTGGACAGTTATTAGAGGAATAGACATATTTACCTTATTTGTTTTGTTGGATAATATCCCAAGCATTATTTATTTCTTGAAGCCTCGAAGTGCTTTTCTGAATAAAGTCTTCTGGCAATCCTTTGGAAACAAGGTTATCAGGATGATGGCTTATAGCTAATTTCTTCCATTTTTTTTTAATTTCTTCCAATGGAGTTGATTTTGCAACTCCTAGAACTTGATAGGGAGTAAGTGTCTTATAAGTGTTTGAAGAATAAATTCTATTAAAATCTTCATCAGTAAAACCAAAAATAGTGCTAACTTTTTCTAAATAAATTGATTCTGATGAAGATATTATTCCATCTGCTTTAGCAATAAAGAATAATAAGTTTAACAACTCTTCTAAAACTGCAGACTTAGCTTCAAATAAACTAGCTATTTGTTTCGCATAAATATCAAATCCATCAGTTGTTTTTTTTGCTTGATCCCATAACCTTCCTACATTTTTAATTTCATTATTTGGAACATTTACTTTTTTCCTGAATGCGATTATTTCTTCTTTAGTAACATTGCCATCAGCTTTTGCCATCTTAGCTGAAAGAACTATAACTCCAATTGTAAAGCCTATTTGTTTAATAGCTATTTCTTCAGGTAATTTATCGTTAGATGGAACTTTATCTATTGCATGTCCTGCAACAGCTCCAATAAGGGCTCCTATAGGGCCAGCAAACGCAAACCCTGATGCGCTTCCAATAATTTTTCCCCATACACTCATTATTTGTTTATTACAGTTTTGAATGATTACATTCAAGTAAAATAAAAATGGAATACTTCTTTGAATAAGTTTAAAACTAATTTTAGAATATTTTTTTTAAGGAGATTTAGTTGATTTCAGAGCATGATTTTACTGGATTAAAGTGCCCTTTACCAGTATTAAAGGCAAAAAGGGTGTTAAAAAGTTTAAAAAAAGGTGATCAAGTAATTTTTATTTCAGACGATCCTGCTAGTCCGATAGATTTTTCTCATTTTTGTGAAAATGAAGGTTATGATATATCAATTAAGTCTTCATTATCTGGTTTATATTACTTTACTTTATTAAAAAATTAACACGTGTTTTGGTTGCTTTTATTATGACTTTTTTTAGATCTTTAATGTTTAATATTCAATTTTATATAGGTACTAGTGTTTTAGTTACTATATGTTTGCCATGTCTACTTTTTCCTAGGTCATTCGTGTTATTTGTAAACAGAATTTGGTGTCTTATAATGATTAAAGGAATGAGATGGTGGCTTAATTTAGATGTCAAAGTTATTGGTAAGTTACCTCCAAAAGATAAAATTGTTATTTATGCTATTAAGCATCAATCAGCTTGGGAAACTGTTTTTTGTACTGATTTATTTTCTATGCCTTCAATAGTTTTAAAAAAAATATTAATCTTTTTGCCTATTATAGGGTTATATTTTTTAAGATCTGGAGCCATTCCTATAACAAGAGATCAAGGAATTAATGCTTTGAAGAAAATGGCAAAAAAAGCTAAGTTAGCTGTAAAAAAAAACAGGTCTATGATGATCTTTCCTCAAGGAACCAGAGTTGACCCAGGTGTTACAACTGCTAAAAAACCATATTTGCCAGGCGTATTTTTTCTTTATTCTCAAAGCAATATTCCAGTTATTCCTGTTGCTCATAATGCAGGTTTATTTTGGCCAAAAAATAGTTTTATGAAATACACAGATAGTATCTCATCTAAAACTATCACATTGGCAATTCTTCCAGAAATACCTCCTGGATTAAAAAAAAAAGAATTCATGGAAAGATTAGAAAGCGATATTGAGAACAAATGTAATGAATTAATAAATATGGAAAAATAATTATGGATGGGTTTAGCTCTGGTGGAGGGAATAATAAGCAATTAAATGTCTTAGGCGGTGTTCTTGAACCTTGTAATTACGATCTTCATAATGATAAAAATATTGTTACTGGTTTTTATAGAGATAATTGTTGTAATACTGGGTATGATGATCATGGCCTTCATACCGT
>CAJJBL010000075.1 GCA_905182395.1 alpha proteobacterium SCGC AAA536-G10
TTATTAATTTTAAATATAATATTATCATTATCCTTAATGAACTACTTTTTTCATGCTGGCATAGCTTTAGCAACTTCGTTATCATCATGGATAGGTTGTTTAATTTATATAATATTATTAATAAAAAATAGAAAAATTTCTTTGATTAAAGATAAAATATATAAAAAATCTATAAGTATATTTTCTATTTTAATTTTTTCTTTAAAATTAATAATGATTTCTTCATTAATGATTTTAATAATGAAAGTATCTTTATATTATTTTAGCATTTATGAAATAAACAAATTTGTTTCTTTAATTTTTCTAATTTTTATAGGTTTATTAATCTATTTTTTGACATGTGGAGTTTTAAGATATATTCCTGAAGATCTATTGAAAAAAAGAGTGTCTGCAGGCAAAGAAAGAAAATAGAATTAAATGACAATTTTACATTCAATACAACCATCAAAAAGAATTTTTTCAGGCATACAACCTACAGGTAATTTACATTTAGGAAATTATTTAGGAGCAATCAAAAATTGGGTAAATCTTCAAGAAGAGATAACTTCTATTTTTTCAATTGTAGATATGCATGCAATAACAGTACCCCAAGATCCAAAAACATTGAGAGCATCAACACATGAAGTTGCTGCTGCAATTATTGCAGCAGGAATAGATATACAAAAATCTATTCTATTTAACCAATCATCTATAAAAGAACATGCTGAGTTAGCTTGGATTTTAAATTGTGTTTGTAGAATTGGATGGTTGAATCGTATGACACAGTTTAAAGAAAAAGCTGGAAAAAATAAAGAAAATGCTACTATAGGACTATATAATTACCCAGTATTGATGGCCGCTGATATATTGTTATATCGGGCTACGCACGTTCCTGTAGGAGATGACCAAAAACAACATATTGAATTAACTAGAGATATAGCTTCATCGTTTAACAGCATGTTTACTAATGATGAAGAAGAAGACTTTTTTTGTTTACCTGAACCTCAGATTATAGGGCCTGCAAAACGAGTTATGAGTTTAAGAGATGGTTCTAAAAAAATGAGTAAATCAGACTCTTCTGAAGCATCTAGAATAAATTTAACTGATACTAAGGAAGAAATTTCTAATAAGATAAAAAAAGCTAAAACTGATCCAGAGCTAATACCAGAGACAATTGAAAATTTAAAAAGTAGACCTGAAGCATTGAATCTTATTAATATATACTCATCTTTATCTGATCAAAGTGTTGAAAAAATATTAGAGGAGTTTTCTGGAAAAGGATTTTCTTATTTTAAGCCAAAATTGATAGAATTAACTATTGAAAAATTAGGTCCAATTTCAAGTAAAATGAGATATTTACTTAAAGATACTATAGAAATTGATAAAATTTTAAAAACAGGTGCCGAAAAAGCAAGAGAAATAGCAGAACCAGTATTAAAAGATGTAAAATACTTAGTTGGTTTTATTTAATAGAACCAAATTTTCTAGAATTACACTTTAAATTATGTTATAAAATAAATTAAGGAGTATTATATGTTTATTCAAACTGAAGACACACCAAATCCTGAGACACTGAAGTTTATGCCAGGAGAAAATGTTCTAGTAAAAGGGACGGAAGATTTTTCTAATATAAACGTTGCCAAAATTTCACCCCTTGCTTCTCGATTATTTGAAGTAGAAGGAGTTAGCAGAGTTTTTTTAGGATCAGATTTTATATCAGTTACTAAGAATATAGATGTTGATTGGAATAATTTGAAGCCCTCAATTTTAACTGGTATTATGGAACATTATGCAAGTGGATTTCCGGTAATAAATGATAGTCAAATAAGCGAATTGGAAGAAAATGCTGTAGAAGATACAGAAACCATAAAACAAATTAAAGATCTACTTGAAACTAGAGTTAGGCCTGCTGTAGCTATGGATGGCGGAGACATTACTTTTTGTTCATTTCAAGATGGAGTAGTTACATTACAAATGAAGGGAGCATGTGCAGGATGTCCATCTAGTACTGCCACTCTTAAAATGGGAATTGAAAATATGCTAAGGCATTACATTCCAGAAGTTACTGAAGTTAAAGCAGCTGAATTATAATTATTTAAGTTAGGTAAGTTATTAAATTAGTTGAAAACTATGTTGCAAAAAACTTAAAAAATAAATGTTATTTATTTATTATAATATGTTTTTGTTTAGTTCTTGGTCTTGGTATATGGAAAGTACTATCACCAAAAACTTTAAGTTTCTTTAGTAATATTTTTAGTACTCAAACTAACATAAATTTAGAGCAATTAGATAAATACTCTATAACTTCAGATCAAATGTCTGATAAAAAGATTGCTCTACGTTGGTCAAAAAAAATTTATACCAATATAGAAAAAAATATTGATCTGCCAAGAGTTTTTCTTATCTATATTCCAAAAAATATTGATGAATATAAAACTTCAACAAAAAAAAAGTTGTTTATAAGTATTTTGTTACCAATTATAATTTTAGGTAATGAATTGGTACTAAAAGATAGAGAGCTAATGAAGATTGCTTATCTAGATAAAGATGCTAAAAAAATTCAATATTATTCAA
>CAJJBL010000076.1 GCA_905182395.1 alpha proteobacterium SCGC AAA536-G10
AAAATTAGAGATAGAGCTAAAAGTTTGGGTTTAAAGACAGCTAATTATGCTTATGCTGAAACAGAAGAAGCTCTAATTTTAGAAGCAAAAAAAATAGGCTCTAAAGTTGCTATTAAACCTGTTATGAGTTCTTCAGGTAAGGGACAAAGTTATGCGAGTTCTGAGGATGAAGTAAAAAAAGCTTGGAAGTTTGCTATTAATGGAATGAGAGGAAATAGACAAAGAGTAATTGTAGAAGAGTTTATTGATTTTGATTATGAAATAACTCTTTTAACTATATTGGAAAAAAATGGAAAAGTTTCATTCTGTAAACCTATTGGCCATTATCAAAAAAGAGGTGATTATCAATATAGTTGGCAACCAGCAAAATGTTCTAAAAAAGTTATTCAAGACGCTCAAGATGCAGCTAGAAAAATGGTTTTAGATTTAGGTGGATCTGGTATTTTTGGAGTTGAATTTTTTATAACAAAGTCTGATAAAGTTATTTTTAGTGAATTAAGTCCTCGTCCACATGATACTGGAATGGTTACAATGTATACTCAAAATTATAGCCAGTTTGATATTCACGCTAGAGCTTTAACCGGAATGCCCTTGCCTGAAATAAAGTTATTACAGCCTGGAGCAAGTCATGTAATTTTAGCAAATGAAAACGCTAGTGGTGATTTCTTCATAGAAGGCATAGAAGATGCTTTAACTGATACTAGTGTTGATTATAGAATATTTGGTAAACCTGTTTTGAAATCTTATCGCAGAATGGGTGTTGTATTAGCTGATACTCTTGAAAATGCTAAAAAAGCTGCTAATAAAATTAAAGTATCACAAAAACTATAATGTTTAATGTAATATAGGTATTTCAGCATCTTGGCTTATGTCAGTAATAAGCATATGTCCAGGTGTATGTGATATGCATAAGGGTACATCAGATTTTAAAATTGCATTCTGAGGTGTTACACCGCATGCCCAGAACACATGTGCTTCATCATTTAAGATATCTCTTGGAGCATCTCCCCAATCAGGCTTATTGGTGTTAACAATTCCAATTTCTTTAGGGTCTCCATAATGAATTGGAGAACCATGAGCCCAATGAAAAGATTTACAAATATTAATAACATCATCAATTTTGTTTTTTTTAATAATTCTCATAGAAACAACCATTGAATTACCAAAAGGACCGGAACTAATATTTTTAATATTAGTTTTATACATAGGCACTACCTTATTATTATTAATATGATCTATAGAAAAACCATGTTTTATTAATAAATGCTCAAAAGTGAAGGAGCAGCCTATAGCAAAAGCAATTAAATTCTTATTCCAGTATTGAGTAATTTCTTGAACTGTATCAAACAGCATACCATTTTTATATATATTATAAGATGGCAAATCTGTTCTAACATCAATGTTTTTACCTAATGTTTTGAAAAAAGGGTTTCCTAAATCTGTTACTCCAACAAGAGGGCATGCCTTAGGGTTTCTTTGACAGAAAACCATAAAGTGTAAAGCGTATTTTTTTTCTAAAATAATGAGGTTTGTTTGCAGCATATTTTGAGATAAACCAGCAGTTTGACCTTTATAATCCCCACATCTAATTAATTCTCTTAACTGGTTATTATTTAATTTTTTGGCTTTATTATATAAATTAAAAGTTTTTTCCATAAAAAAATTCCCAATAATTAATTATAACTATTTCTCATTAATGGTTTAATAATTTACTGATTGTTTTATCTAACTTTCCAAAATTATAAATATGATAGTTAGAGAATTTTAATTTTTGAATAAACTTATCCACTCTAATACCATCACTTCCCAAATAATTTAGAGCCATCCAATTTTTAAAAATATACTTGTAACTATCGTTACCACATAATTTAAGATATTTATATATTCCTTTCACACTACACATAGATGGTACACCGATGCGAATAGAATCTAACAAAGGCAAATTGTTGATGGCATTGGGATTCATGCAGAGTTGTGTAATGGCGTTCTCAAAAAAATCGAGTTTAGTTTTAATTTCAAGTGCAGTTTCATTTTGTGGATATATTCCACAATCCACTGTTATATTTGCACCTTTTAAAATGTTTGCAACTGCAACATCATTATTAAAGACGTTAGTTTCCTTCCTCGCAGTAGACCCTCCTATTACCAGTGCTTTATTGATTCCTTTTGATATACAAAATTTTATAAAATCTTCTAACTCTTGTTCATTTTTAATATTTCTAGCCGCCACATGGGGAATTGCTTTATTATGTCCTGCTTGCTGATTTAATTCATCACACGCTCGAGCAACTACCTTTAGATTATGAATAGGCAAGTGTGTAACATTAATAGCAGATACATTCTCTAAAGAGAAATTGCTCAGTTTTTGTTGAGGTGTTTTTTCTGTAGATAAGTTCATTTTTCCCTCTGTTTCTAACACATGATTTTTAGGTATCCTATGCATAAATCCAAACTTTTTTCTTAGTACTGTTTATACGTTTAACTATTTTCCATATTTTAATATCAAATATAAAAAAAATATGACTATTAAATATAAATATATCTAGTTTTATTTATTACCTTGTCAATGAATCCACGTCTATAGTCTATGTAATACGGTCAACTAGAAGAGCACCTTGGATTGCAATTTTATTCTTGCCCCATATGTAATTTTTATGGCATCGGCTCAATCTTTTAAACATGCTATTTGATCAAGAATAACTTGCAGGTT
>CAJJBL010000077.1 GCA_905182395.1 alpha proteobacterium SCGC AAA536-G10
GAAATAAAAAAATCAACAATATGAGTTTTACCAATAATTTTATTTTCAATGTATTTTCTTAAATCATTTAAACCAACAGAAGTCATTGCTGATGTCATTATAAATTTCTTTTTATTATAAATGTTTAAATCAGGCATCTCTGAATTTAAATCAATTTTATTAAATACATTAATAATTTTATTTTTTAAGTCATCTTCAGAAAAACCTATTTGCTTTAATGTTTGTAAAACTACATGTGCTTGATTTTCAATATTGGGGTTTGACAAATCATGAACTAATAGCAAAAAATCTGAGGAAAACAATTCTTCTAAAGAAGAATTAAAAGCAGAAATTAATTCTGTAGGTAAAGCAGATATAAAACCTACAGTATCTGTTAATAATATTTTATTCTGATTAGGTAAATTAACTAAACTCATCTTTGTATCTAAAGTAGCAAAAACCATATCTTTAACTAAAACTTGAGACGAGGTTAATTTATTAAAAATAGTTGATTTACCACTGTTAGTATAACCTACTAAAGAAAAAATTGGTAATGAGATATCAGTTCTTCTTTTTCTTTGTATATTTCTTGTTTTCTTAACCTTTAAAAGTTGTTTTTTAATGTTCACTATTTTAGTGTCAATAATTCTTTTATCTAACTCAAGTTGACTTTCACCAGGTCCACCAACTTTGCTTAAGCCACCTCTTTGTCTTTCTAAATGTGTCCAAGATCTAACTAATCTAGTTTTTTGAAAATTAAGATTTGCTAATTCAACTTGTATTTTCCCTTCACTTGACGTTGCTCTTAAACCAAATATTTCAATGATTAATTGTGTTCTATCAATAACTTTAACTTCTAATATTTTTTCTAAATTTCTATGTTGTATAGGTGAAAGAGAACAGTCAACAACAATTAGATCAATTTTTTCAATATTTAAGTTAGTTTTAATTTCATCTATAATTGAATGACTAAGAAAAGTAGATACTTTAGGCATTGTTATATTAACCATTTTTTCAAATTTAATTGAACTATTTAAAGCTTCAACTAAACTCCTAGTTTCAGATGAACGAGAAAGAAAATTTGATTGATTAAATATAATGTTTTGAGAAAAACTATTAGTTTTAAAAATTGGTAAAATTAAAAAAATTTTATAAATATGCATACATATATCAATTGTTATTAATTAGAGGTTTTCATAGCTTTTAAATACAATTCTCTCAAAGAGCATGATAATTCTCCTATTAAACCATTATTAATTGAACTATTATCAATTTTAACTATAGGTGTAACAAAAGAAGTAGCACTTGTTAAAAAAACTTCTTTAGCTGTCAATAATTCATCTTTTAAAAATTTTCTTTCTAATATTTTAATATTATTTTGCACGGCACAGTTTTTTACAGCATTTCGCGTAATACCTGACAAAATTTGTCCATCTAAATTTCTTGTTATAAGCTCATTATCATAGTTTACTATCCAAATATTTGAACTTGATCCCTCAGTAATATAATCATCTTGATCTACAAAAATAGCTTCGTATGCACCTTTTTCATCAGCGATTGTTTTAGCTAAAATATTAGGCAATAATTGAGTGGTTTTTATATCTGGTCTAGCCCATCTATTATCATTTAATGTAATTGCACTTACACCAATAAAATTATTTAAATAATCGTTATTTTTTTCTGTAACAGAAATAATAATAATTGGTTTTAAAGTTAAATTTTTATAGCTATGGTTACGTTGGGCAACACCTCTAGAAACCTGTATATAAATGCTACCAAATACAACTTTATTTTTTTTAATAACATTTTTAATTATTATCTTCAAAGACTTGCATGATATTGGTAATGTTATATTTAAACTTTTTAAAGATCTTAATAATCTTTTAATATGTTCATCATAATCAAAAAAAATACCTTCGTTGAACATAACTACTTCATAAATAGCATCCCCAAAATGATAACCTCTATCTTCAATATGTATTTTAGAGTCTTTATAGTGTAAATATAAACCATCAACATAAGAGATTTTAGCCATTAAAAGAAATCCAAGTTAACAGATAATAATTCTTCTACTTTTTTAAGCGATTTAACTGGAACAAACATTACAACTTTATCACCAGCTTCAATTACTGTTAATCCCTTTGGAGGCAATATATTATTATTAGGCTTAACAATAGCACCTATAGAAACATCTTTAGGTAATTTAATCTTTTTTAGAGGCTTGCCAACAATAGATGAAGATTTTAAAGCTTCAAATGAAATTATTTCACCAAATTCTTCTATAATCGAATGTATATGTTCAATTTGTCCACTTCTAACTTCTTGAAGTATTGAAGAAACTGTCAACATTGGAGGACTAACAACACCTTCAAGATCTAATGAATTAAATAGAGGAATAAAAACCGGTAAATTTATCAATGCAACAGTATGAGACGCTCCTAATCTTTTTGCTAGCAATGAGGATAAAATGTTTACTTCATCATTATTGGTTGCGGCTATATAAGTCTCTCCCTGCCCTAATCTAGCTTCCTTTATTATTGCAGGGTCCAAAGAATCTCCACATATAATTGTAGCGTATTCTAATTGTTCAGCAGCATATCTAGCTCTATCTTTGTCTAATTCTAATATAGTTAAATTTATTTCAGGTGAAAGATTATGAATTTCTTGAGCAACTCTTATACCAATAGCTCCAGCTCCAGAAATAGTAACCTTCTGAGTAGTTGTTTCAGCATGACCAAATGCAATAAGAGTCCTATTGATTTGATCTGTAGGACAAGCCAAATACACCCTATCACCAGCCAATATAGTATCATCTCCCCCTCTAGGAACCAGTAACTTATTAGTTCTTATTATTGCCATAACTGTTACAATTAAATCTGGGAAAAGATCCGCTAATTGTCTTAGAGATGTATCAAGTAATGGACAGTCATCCTTGCAAGACACTCCTAACATTGTAACAGATGATTTGACAAATTCAGCAACATCAAATGCTCCAGGAGTTCTCCATTGATTAACTATTGCTGATGCAACTTCTTCTTCTGGAGAAATAATATGATCTATACCAATATTTTCTTTATTAAAAATTTGGGAAAAATTTGGATCAAGATAAGCTGGTGACCTAATTCTGGCTATCAAAGTAGGTGTGCTATACAAAGATTTTGCAATATGACATGCTATCATATTTATTTCATCTGACTGAGTAACTGCAATAATAATCTCTGCATCCTTTATACCTGCATCCTCAAGAACATTAGGGTATGACGCTAACCCTTGGACACCACGTACATCATAAAGCTCAGTAATTTTTTGAATTGCTTCAAGATTAGCATCAATTACAGTAATATCATAACCTTCATTTGACAAATGATCTGTTATTGACATGCCTACCCTACCTGCACCACAAATTATTATATTTTTCATAACTTCACCATTATAAATTTATTAAAACATTAACTTATATCATTAACATCTATATTTAGTTCTTTTAATTTTCTATGAAGAGCAGATCTATCCATTCCTACAAAGTCAGAAGTACGAGATATATTACCTTTAAATCTGATTAATTGAGATTTAAGATAGTTAGCTTCAAATATTTTTCGGGCATCTTTTAATTGTAAATCCAAGTCATCAGATAAATTATAATTATCTTGTTTAAGATTTTTTTTATAATTGAAGAATTCAGATGGCAAATTAGACGGTGTGATTAGATTATCAACATTATCACCATACATTATAAGTAACCACTCTAAAATATTTTTTAATTGACGTAAATTACCTGGCCAATCATACGTTTGAAAAATTGCAAGAGTATCAGGTGAAAAGTTTAAAATATTCTTTCCTAAATCTTTAGATAAAGAAATTATAAAATACTCAATTAAATATGGAATATCTTCAATACGATTATTTAGTGAAGGCATTTCTATAGGAGCTACTGAAAGCCTATAAAATAAATCTTCTCTTAAATTACCTTTATTAATTGAATCATTTAAATTTTTGTTACTTGCAGAAATAATACGAACATCTACAAAAATTTTCTTATTTGATCCAATTCTATAAAAACTTTGTTCTTGAATAGCTTGCACTAATTTTCCTTGAGTTTCTATTGGTAAATCACAAATTTCATCAAAGTATAAAGTGCCATGATTTGCTTGTTCAAACAGACCTAAATTAGATTGATTATTTTCTAATGTATTCAATGGATGATCATCCCAACCAAATAAAACTTGTTCAACTCTTTCAGGTGACAAAGTGGCACAAGATGCAACAATGAAAGGGTAATTTTTCCTATTTGATTTTTTATGAATAAATTTAGCGCAAAGTTCTTTCCCAGAACCTGATGGGCCTGTAATTAACACTCTACTATTAGTATTTGAAATCTTCTTTAATAAAAGCTTTATGTTTTTGATAACAACAGATTTTCCAATTAAATCAATTTTTTGATTTTCTTTTGATTCAAAGTCAAAAACTTTAATTTTTAAATTACGTTCGTTTAAAGCTTTATCTACTAAGAATAAAAGTTTGTCTGTTTTAAATGGTTTTTCAATAAAGTCAAAAGCACCATTTTTAGCGGCATTCATAGCTGTTTCAACACTTCCATGACCTGACATCATTATTACAGGTATTAGTATATTATAATTTTGACACCATGTTAATAAGTCAAGTCCAGCATTAACATTATTGTTCATCCAAATATCAGTTATAATTAAAGTAATATCATTGTTTTTAATAATATTAACTGCATCAATTGAATTAAATGCTGTTATTGTTTTATAACCTTCATCACTTAAAATTGCTGAAACTGTGTCACAGATATCAATTTCATCATCTACTATTAAAATAGAAATTTTATTTTTTAACATTATAAACTCTAAAATAACTCATATATGTTTAACTACAATTGGGAGTTTAATAATTATTATGGTTCCCTGTTCGTCTTTAGGAGATTTAATTGTAATAGATCCATTATGATCTTCAATAATTTTTTTGGTAATTGCTAAACCTAAACCACTTCCATTTGTTTTTGTAGAAAAATAAGGTTCAACCATTCTTGAAATATCATTTGGATTAATACCAGTGCCATTATCTTTAAGTAAAATTGATACAAAATCATTATCATTTTCAAAATCAATGGATATAACACCATTTTTTATATTATTAGTAATTATATTTTCATAAGAATTTTTTATTATATTTCCTATTGCCTGCCTTATTTGTTTTTCATCAGCCATTATAAATATATTTTTATATTTTGTATTATCTAATTTAATAGTAATTTTATCAAATGAAATATTAAGTGGTTCAACATATTCTCTTACAATAACAAATACATTTACCTGATTTAAAATAGGTGCTGGCATTCTAGCAAATGAAGAAAACTCATCAACTAAATGATGAATATCATCAACTTGTCTAGTTATCATATTAAGAGATTGTTCAAATATTTTTTTATTAAACTTTATAGGTTTATCAATATGTTTTTTTAATCTTTCTGCAGATAATCTAATAGGTGTAAGTGGATTTTTGATTTCATGAGCAATTCTTCTTGCAATATCAGACCATGCAGCCATCTTTTGAGCAGCAATTAAATTAGTAATATCATCAAAAGTAAGAACAAAGCCTAAAATTTTATCATGTTTTTTTTGCACAACAATTCTAGTCATTAAATTTAAAATTTTATCTTCTTTTATAATCTGAATTTTTTCTTCTAAAACAGACATATTACTTTTTAAAATTGTATCAATTAAATTTGAAAATTCAGGAACAATCTTAGTTATTAATATACCAAAATCTTTTTCAATAGATATATTTAAAATTTTGCATGCAGTTAAATTTGGTAAATTTAACTTTAGATTCTCATCAAGAGCTATAACACCAGAATAAACACCTGATAAAACAGTTTCTGAAAATTGTCTTCTTTTATCTAATTGATTATTAGCATTAACAATATCTATTCTAATATTTTTCAAATCAAAAATCATTTTATTAAAAGCCTGGCCAAGTCTTTTAATTTCCTTGACATTAAAGTTTAAAAGTTCTTTTTTAGTAATTTTATAATCTAAATTACCAGCACCGACTTCTTCTGCAGCCATAATTAAAGAACTAATAGGATCAACTAGTTTATTAGCAAGATTTAAACCTATGATTAATGATCCCAATAACAAAATTAAAGTCAAAAGAAGAAATATAACAACGAATGAAATTTCTAAATCAAATTGCTCTAATTCTATTGATTGATAGTCAGATACAGCAAGTGCAGTATTTTGTATTGCATCCAAAACTCTTTGATCAACAAATCTACTTATTAATAAATAAGCATCAACATATTGAGACAGCTTCATAAAAGCTTTCATTTTATTAGAGTTGTCTTCTTTTGTTATAGTTATTTTACCACTATTTGCTGATAAATAATCCTGATTTGAAATGTCAGCATAAGTATATTCAAAGACAAAATTTGAAAATGCTAAAACATTACCATTAGAATCAATTAAAATCGCTTCAGATAAATTATTTTTTCTTGAATAATTATCAATAAATTTACTAAATTTATTTTTATTTGATGATAAGTTTATAGCATTAACATTAAGTATATTAGCAAATTCTAAAATATCCCCTCTCATAGCATTTTGGTGCTCGAGAAGATATTGATTAGCCACTTTTTCCGATTGTGATACTGCAGATGATATTATCGGATTAAACCAGCTATTTAAAGCAGTGTCGAATATTAAAACAGAAAAAATAGATATAATTAATGTAGGAGTTAATGAGATCACAGAAAAAATAAAGATTAATTTATTATGAAGTTCATTTCCTGCTTTTTTAAGTTTCTTTTTTCTCAAAAAAGAAAGGAAATATTTAATAAATGAAAAAAATAAATAAGAAAAAACTAAACATATCAAAAATAAAGATAAAGAAGATATAAATATATAATCATTTAAAAAATAGAATTTTGACATAATTAAATAAAAAAATAAGAATAATATAAGTGAAGTCAAAAAAGAATATAAATATAATTTATGTTTAAAAATGTTTATAAATTTAATATTCATTAAAAACGGCCTAAT
>CAJJBL010000078.1 GCA_905182395.1 alpha proteobacterium SCGC AAA536-G10
ATAAATTATGTTTCAAAAAAATACTTTTTTGACTATTTCACAAGCTTCAAAAAAGACTGATATACCTTCTCATGTTCTTCGTTTTTGGGAAAAAAATTTTTTCTTTCTTAAACCTAAAAAAGCTGAAGGAGGAAGAAGGTATTATTCAACAGATGATATAGAAGTTGTATTGTTAATTAAAAAACTCTTATATGAAAAAGGTTTTACTATAAAAGGTGCTATTAATTTTATGAATCTAAATTATAATAATGAAAATAATTTAGAAAAAATTGATGCATTTAATAATATTTTGATAAAAGATATAGATAAAATTATTGATTTAATTAATGATGGATTGAAATTGTTAAATAAAAATCATATTAACGAATAGATATTTACTTTATTTTTATAAATCATGTATATTTATAATTTTTTATTTAAAATTACTTTTATGAGGAATAAATTGAAATTTATAGTAAACAGATTAAATAAAGATAAGTTTAAAGGTGGGCTAAGAGACTTTTTTGAATACTTAGACTTAGGTATTGAAAATGCTACTGACGGAGATTATGGGGCAAATATTATAAGATCAGTTCCTGGAAAAAATATCTTAGGCCAGTGGCATTATCATGAATTAAATTTTCAGATGGTTTATATATTAGAAGGTTGGGTGAAATTCGAGTATCAAAATGAAGGTGTTTTTATTTTAAATAAAGGAGATAGTGTTTTGCAACCTCCTAAAATTTTACATAGAGAAATTGAGCACTCTGAAGATTTAATGTTAATTGAAGTTACATCCCCTGCTAAATTTAAATCTGTAAATATTTAATTAAGATCTAAATTACTTATAAAATTTTCTAAACTTTTGTAATCACGTTTAATTTTGTGTTTGTTTCCCAATATTTGTATAAAATTATTACTATAATCATTGAAGAAACTTTCAGACAATGAAGCATTTAGTTGATTAATTGTATCTTCCTTTAAATTATAATTTTTAGTTTTTGAATTAATGAATTTAATTGCAATTACGCCATTTTTTAATTTAATAAAATTAATTTTATTTTTTTTCATTTTAAAAATTTGATTTATAATTAATTTATCTTTTATTTTATTAGTTAAATTTATTTGATTTCTTTCAATATTTAATAATTTATTAAATTTAACTTTGTTCTCCTTAACTATTTTTTTTAATTTTAATTCTGTTTGAATTAATTGTTCTTTTTCAACCCATTTTTTATAAATATCTGTACGAATTTCTTTGAAAACAGGAGTGTATTCCTTGTTTTCTTTTATTAGTTGAACAAACATGAATGTATCTTTTGGAAGTTCTATCACATCACTAATTTGATTAGAGGTTATTTTCCAAATGTTATCAGCTATTAATTTTCTATTATTAATATTTTTAATTTTACCATTAGATAAATATAAAATTCCTTTTTGAGCAAAATTATCTAAATTTTTAACTTTAAATTTGCCATTTAATAATTCAGAATTTACTATTTCTTCTAAGTTGTCACCTTGATCTATTGATTCCTCTATAGAACTAATATCTTTATACAATAGCTCCAATGATAATTCATTTAATAATTCTCTTTTAATTTCAGCATATGCATCTTTATAAGAGGTTGTTTTTTTTGGGTTTATAGTATTTAGTTGATAAATTGCATAGCCAAATTTTGTTTTAATGGGACCAATCACATCTTTAGTTTTTCCATCGAAGATTTGTTTTTTAGTTTCTTTTGGTAACTCATATTTTTTAACAAAACCAATGTCTATATCTTTTTTACTTAATGAAAACTGATCTTTAGCTAATTTAACAAAGTCGTCATTTTCTTTTAATTTTTTTATAAATGCGTTAGCTTTATCAATATCTTGACTTATGACCTGATATAAACTTCTTTCTTCATTAGATGTATATTTTGTTATTTCAGATTCATAAATCTCTTTAATTTTTTTATCGTTTACAGTAATTTTTTTCTTAAAATCAGATGGTTGTATTTCAATGTATTTAAAATTTTTGGTAACAGGTATCTTATATAAATCTTTATATTCATTATAAAAAACTTGAAGATCGTTTGCATCTGGTACTTTAATTTTATTTTCTTTAATTTTATCAAGAAAGAAATAATCAATTTCTCTAACTTCATTTTGCCATTCAATTAATTTTTTTACTATTTTAGTATTATATGTTTTATTTAAGGATATTGGCATTGATAATTGTTTGAAGTATGCTTCTGTATTAATCATATCTAGGTATTTTTCTTCATTTAGACCTGCATTATTAAGTGATTTTAAAAATCTGACTTGAGAAAATTTACCTAACGGATCTTTAAATGCTTGTTCATCTCTGATAGCCATAGTTTGAATATTTAAAGGTACATATAAATTTAATTTTTTTGCTTCTGCGTTAATTAATATTTCTTGTTCAAACTTATTTATTATATCATTTAAAATACCATTTTTTATAGCTTCGTTTATTGAAGGTCTTTGTTGCATTCTATAACGAACTTTATTTAACTCATTAATTATTTCTTCGCTTGTTATCTTTTGTTTTCCTACAGACAAAACAGAATTTTGATTGGAGTTTCCAGATAAATCACCAACGCCCCATGCAGCAAAGCCAATTATTAACAATACAAGAAAGGCTTTAAAAAATATTGATTGTGTTTGATTGCGTAAAGTTCTTAACATTTTTATAACCTTGAATTAAATATTGTGATTTATAATTACTATAATTATTATATTTTTAATGATTTTCTTAATTTTATATACTAATAAATATAATTTATAAATATTTTTTTATTAAAAAGGAATTTAACTTTATGTTTATTGCAGCTAATTGGAAAATGAATCTTAATAAAAAGAAAATTCAAGAGTTTATTACTGACCTTGAAAATTTTGAATTTGATGATGGGGTAAAGGCTTGTATTTTTCCTTCTTTCATTTTCATAGATTATCTTTATTCATTAATTTCAGACAAATCTATTTCATTAGGAAGTCAAAATTGTCATTTTGAAAAAAATGGAGCTTTTACTGGAGATATTTCACCTTATTCATTGAAAGAATGTGGATGTGAATACGTAATTTTAGGTCATTCTGAAAGAAGAGCACAATACAATGAAGATAATAATTTTATTAAAAAATGTGCGTATTCTGCTATTGATGCTGGATTAAAACCTATCATTTGTGTTGGAGAAAGTATTGAAATTAGGAATAGTGGAAATGCAATTAATTTTATTAAGTCTCAATTAGATGAATGCCTTCCAGAAAACTGTAAAGATATTTATATAGCTTATGAGCCAATGTGGTCAATTGGCACTGGTATTATACCTAGTATTAATCAGATTGAGGAAATCCATTCAATAATTAAAATTCAAGCTATTAAAAAAAATATTGGTACTACTAAAGTTTTGTATGGTGGTTCAGTTAAACCAGATAATGCAGAAAAAATTATGTCTATTGATAATGTTGATGGCACTCTTATTGGTGGAGCCAGTTTAAATGTGAAAGATTTTCTTGCAATTTATTGTTCAGCCGTTAAACAGATAAAGGTTATATCTTAAATTTTTGTTATAGGTTTTTTATGATTACAATTATTTTAATAATTCATATTTTTCTTGCTTTATCTATTATTATAGCAGTCTTACTTCAAAAAAGTGAAGGTGGTGGTCTTGGTATAGGTGGTTCAGGAGGTGGTGGCGGTGGTTTTATGACTGCCAGAGGAACAGCAAATCTATTAACAAAAATTACTGCAATTTTAGGGGCATGTTTTTTTATTACTTCAATACTACTTGCTTTGTTATCCTCATCTAATAATAAAGTTTCTATTGCAACCGAGGTAGAAAAATCTATTGAAAATAATCAACCTATAGTTCCAACTGTTCCATTAAATAATTAAATTTAAATTTTTAGGTGTTTAAATGATAAATTCATCAGTTAAATTTATATTCATAACTGGTGGAGTTGTTTCATCTTTGGGAAAAGGTTTGGCTTCCGCTTGTTTGGCTGCGGTTCTTCAGGCAAGAGGTTATAAAGTTAGACTTAAAAAAATGGACCCTTATTTAAATGTTGATCCAGGAACAATGAGCCCTTATCAACATGGTGAATGTTATGTTACTGATGATGGTGCTGAAACTGATCTAGATTTAGGCCATTATGAAAGGTTTACAGGAGTATCTGCAAAAAAAACAGATAATATAACCACAGGGCGAATATATTCTGATGTTATTGCAAGAGAAAGACGAGGTGATTATCTTGGTGCTACGATTCAAGTTATCCCTCATGTTACGGATGCTCTTAAGGATTTTATATTATCTGATATAACTAATGAAGATTTTGTTCTTTGTGAAATTGGCGGTACAGTTGGTGATATAGAATCTCTTCCATTTATTGAATCAATTAGACAATTAGGAAACGAACTTGGAAAATTAAGAACATGTTTTCTACATGTTACTTTGGTACCTTATATTAAAGTTGCAGGAGAGCTTAAAACTAAGCCAACTCAACACTCAGTTAAAGAATTACAAGGAATGGGTATTCAGCCAGACATATTACTTTGTCGAACTGAGATATCAATACCAATTGAACAAAAAACAAAAATTGCACTTTTTTGTAACGTTAAGCCTGAAGCTGTTATTGAAGCAATAGACGCTTCTTCAATTTATGAAGTTCCTATTTCTTATCACAAACAAGGGTTGGATCATCAAGTATGTAAACATTTTAATCTTAATTTAGATGAAAAGCCTAATTTAGATAGATGGATTAATATAAGTAAAATTCAACAATCTTCTGAGGGAAATGTTGTAGTTGGTATTGTTGGAAAATATACTTCTATGATAGATTCTTATAAATCTTTGATAGAAGCTATTATGCATGGTGGTTTAGCTAATAAGACAAATGTCTCTATTAAGTGGATAGATTCAGAGTTATTAGAAAATAAAGATTGTTCTATTAATGATTATTTAAAAGAAATTAATGCTATTATAGTTCCAGGTGGCTTTGGAAAGCGTGGTTCAGAAGGTAAAATTAAATCAATTAAATTTGCAAGAGAAAACAATATTCCTTTTTTTGGAATTTGTTTTGGTATGCAATTGGCAGTATTGGAATTTGCTAGAAATGTTTTGAATTTTAAAAATGCTTCTTCATCAGAGTTTGGTAAGACAAGTTTCCCTTTAATAGGTTTGTTAACAGAATGGTATACTGAAAAAGGTCTCGAAAAAAGAGACGTTTTATCAAACTTAGGTGGTACAATGAGACTGGGTTCATATAATTGTAAATTAATTGAAGGCAGTTTTGTAGAGAAAATATATAAAAAAAATATTATTTCAGAACGTCATCGGCACCGTTACGAAGTCAATTTTAAATATATTGATGATTTTAAAACTAAAGGATTATTATTTTCAGGAATGTCTCCTGACAACAATTTGCCTGAAATTTTAGAGTTGCCGTCACACCCTTGGTTTGTTGCTGTTCAATTTCATCCAGAATTAAAGTCTAGACCATTTGATCCCCATCCGCTATTTTCTTCTTTTATTGGAGCAGCTTTAAATCAGTCACGTTTATTGTAATACGTTTTAACTATTGGTACTTTAATTTATGATACAGCGAAGTATAAAAGTAGGAAACTTTAATGTTTCAAATAATCTGCCATTTTTTCTTATTGCCGGTCCGTGTTCAATAGAAAGCAATGATCATGCTTTAGATCATGCCGGAAAAATTAAAGAAATATGTGAAAGTTTAAATATTAAATTTGTTTATAAATCTTCTTTTGATAAAGCTAATAGGTCAAGTTCTTCTTCATTAAGAGGAGTAGGAATAAATAAAGGATTAGAAATTTTATCAAATGTAAAAAAATATATTAATGTTCCAATTATTACTGATGTTCATGAAATTTTTCAGTGTAATGAGGTTGGTTCTGTTGTAGATATTATCCAAATACCAGCTTTTTTGTGCAGACAAACTGACCTTTTAATTGCTGCTAGCAAAACAAAAAAAATCATAAACATTAAAAAAGGACAGTTTTTAGCTCCATGGGATATGTCTAATGTGATAAATAAAATTTCTGATTCTGGTAATGACAATATTTTGTTAACTGAAAGAGGCACTAGTTTTGGTTATAATACTTTAGTTTCAGATATGCGATCTATTCCACAGATGGCAAGTTTTGGTTACCCAATTATATTTGATGCGACACATTCTGTTCAACAACCAGGAGGATTAGGAATTTCATCTGGAGGACAAAGAGAATTTGTTCCCGTTTTATCAAGAGCTGCAGTTGCTATTGGTATAGCTGGTTTATTTTTAGAGGTTCATGAAAACCCTGATTCTGCGCCAAGTGATGGTCCAAATATGATAAAACTATCTAATCTTAAAGAGTTATTAAAAACTCTTATAGATATTGATAAAATAATTAAAGTTTAATATTTAGAAATGATTTTTGGAGTAAAAATGGTAACAATACTTGATATTAAAGGTAGGCAAATTTTAGACAGCAGAGGGAATCCTACTATTGAAGTTGATGTGTTCTTGTCCGACGGAAGTATGGGAAGAGCTGCGGTTCCTTCAGGGGCCTCAACTGGAAAATATGAAGCTGTTGAATTAAGAGATAAAGATAAAGCAATTTATAATGGCATGGGAGTTAAACAAGCTATTAAAAATGTTAATACTGAAATTTTTGATATTTTATCTGGCCGCGACCCATTTGATCAAAAAAATATTGATAGTGATATGATAGAGCTAGATGGAACTGATAATAAAAGTAGACTAGGAGCAAATGCAATTCTTGGAGTTTCTATGGCTGTTGCTAGATCAGCTGCATGTTCTTTGCAATTACCTTTATGGAAATATATTGGTGGCATTAGAGCTAATACTTTACCGCTTCCAATGATGAATATTATAAATGGTGGAGCTCATGCTAATAATGGACTTGATTTCCAAGAATGTATGATAATGCCTATAGGGTTTTCTACATTTTCTGAAGCACTGAGAGCTGGAACAGAAATTTTTGTTAATTTAAAAAATCTATTATCCAAAAAAGGGTTTTCAAATGCTGTCGGAGATGAGGGTGGTTTTGCTCCTGAAATAAATAATTTAAAAGAAGCTCTTTTATTTATTTCTGAAGCGATTGAAATTAGTGATTATACTTTAGGAAAAGATATTTTTATTGCTATTGATGCAGCTGCAAGCGAACTCTTTAAAGATGGTATGTATCATATTAAAGGCGAAAATAAAATTTTAAACACTGATGAATTAGCAGATTATTGGGTAAATATATGTGAAGAATTTCCAATTGTTTCTATCGAAGACCCTTTTGATGAAAATGATTGGGATGGATTTAAAAAAATTACGAATCTAATTGGTGATAAGGTTCAAATTGTTGGTGACGATGTTTTCGTTACAAATAAAGATAAATTATCTTTGGGTATTGATAAAAAAGCTGGAAATTCAATTTTAATAAAACTTAATCAAATAGGAACTTTATCAGAAACTATAGAGACGATGGAGTTAGCTAAGACAGCGGGTTTTGGAGTTATTGTTTCTCATAGATCCGGAGAAACAGAGGATGTTTTTATATCAGATCTTTCAGTTGCATTAAATGCAGGGCAAATAAAAACAGGCTCTTTGTCTAGAAGTGACAGAACATCAAAATATAATCAATTAATAAGGATCGAAGAATTATTAGGAAGTGATGGTTATTATTATGGGAAAGATTTTTTTAAAAATTTTAAAAAATAATGTTTAAATTTTTTACAAAGGAATATTTTTTTTATGTCTTTTTTTCGTTTTGTACATTTTTAGTTTTTATTTTCTTTGTTTTTCATATTTTTTTTACAGATAGATCTCTTTGGACAATTTTTGAATTAAATGATAAAATAATTTTTTCTAGTAATGAACTTGATAAATTACAAAATCAAAAAATACAACTTTCTTCAGAAATAGATTTATTAAGATATGATAATATTGATTCAGATTTTTTATCAGAAATAGCTCAAGAATTATTAGGTTTGATTAAACCTGATCAAATTATTATTAAAATTCCGAAATAATATTATTTATAATTAGAATTTAGTTAAGTTATTTGTTAAAATAATAATGTTTAATAATATATTAATATTAAAAATAATAGGATATTCATGAAAAAAAATATTTCTACAAAAGTTGCTAATATAAATTCTAATCTTAATTATGATATTAAGCTTCTTAGAAAAATGTATAAAAAAATGCTTTTAATTAGACGTTTTGAAGAAAAAGCAGGTCAACTCTATGGAATGGGACAAATTGGTGGTTTTTGCCATTTATATATAGGTCAAGAAGCTGTCGTTGTAGGGATTCAATCAATTCAGATAGAAGGCGACACAGTAGTAACCTCTTATAGAGATCATGGTCATATGATTGCGTGTGATATGGACAGTAAAGGTGTCATGGCAGAATTGACTGGAAGAATAGACGGTTACTCAAAAGGAAAAGGTGGCTCTATGCATATGTTCAGTAGAGAAAAAGGTTTTTTTGGCGGCCATGGCATTGTGGGGGCTCAAGTTCCCATTGGTGCAGGCCTTGCTTTTGCTCATAAATACAACTCAACTAATAATATTTCAATTGCTTATTTCGGAGATGGTGCAGCTAATCAAGGCCAAGTTTATGAAACTTATAACATTGCTTCACTATGGAAGTTACCTGTTATTTTTGTTATTGAAAATAATGAATACGGAATGGGAACATCTGTTAAAAGAGCTTCATCTGGCAATAACTTGGCTGAAAGAGGAAAAGGATATGGTATTAAATTTGAAATTGTTGATGGCATGGATGTTTTAGCTGTTAGAGATGCATCAGAAAGAGCTGCTGAACATTGTCGTGCAGGTAAGGGTCCTTTTATTTTAGAGATGAAAACTTATCGTTATAGAGGTCATTCTATGTCTGATCCTGCTAAATATAGAACTAGAAATGAAGTGGAAGAAATTAAAAAGAATTCAGACCCCATTGAAAATTTGAAACAAATTTTATTAAAATCAGGTATTACAGAAGAAGATTTAAAATTAGATAATAATAAAATAAAAGAAACTATAAACGAAGCTGCTATATTTGCTCAAGAATCTCCGGAACCTTCAATTGATGAGCTTTTCAAAGATATTACAATTAATTAAAGGGTGAAAAAAATGAGTTTTGAGATTTTAATGCCGGCTTTAAGTCCTACAATGGAAGAGGGTACTTTATCTAAATGGCTTGTAAAAGAAGGTGATGAAGTTGTTTCAGGTGATCTAATAGCTGAAATAGAAACTGATAAAGCTACAATGGAAATTGAGGCTGTAGAAGATGGTAAAATAGGGAAACTACTTGTTGAAGAAGGTGATCAATCTATTAAAGTAAATACTCCAATAGCAATTCTGTTAAATGAAAATGAACAGATTCAAACTTTAGTTAAACAACCAATTAATGAAAAAACTGAAGCAGCTGAAACCCTGGAATTTAATGTTACATCAAATGATTTCTCAGATGAATTGCAAGATATTACTCCCTTAAATTATAAAAAAATTACAGTTAGAGAAGCTCTTCGTGATGCAATGTCAGAAGAAATGAGATTAGATAATAATGTATTTATTATGGGTGAAGAAGTAGCTGAATATCAAGGTGCTTATAAAGTAACTCAAGGTTTACTTGATGAGTTTGGAGATAAAAGAGTAATTGATACGCCTATTACAGAGCATGGATTTGCAGGTATTGGAGTGGGAGCAGCCTTTGCAAACTTGAAGCCTATAGTTGAGTTTATGACTTTTAACTTTGCGATGCAGGCAATTGATCAAATAATTAATTCAGCTGCTAAAACTTTATATATGTCTGGTGGACAGATGGGGTGCCCAATAGTTTTTAGAGGGCCTAACGGTGCGGC
The DNA here is from genome assembly GCA_905182395.1 of alpha proteobacterium SCGC AAA536-G10. Lineage (GTDB taxonomy): Bacteria > Pseudomonadota > Alphaproteobacteria > Puniceispirillales > Marisalimonadaceae > CAJJBL01. Next base: position 9,863 of record CAJJBL010000078.1, read on the forward strand.
ATCTAGAGTTGGTGCTCAACATAGTCATTGTTATGCAAGTTGGTATGCACATTGTCCAGGTTTAAAAGTGATTGCTCCTTGGTCTAGCGAAGATGCTAAAGGATTGTTAAAATCAGCAATTCGCGATCCTAATCCAATAATTTTTTTAGAAAATGAAGTTCTATATGGTCAATCATTTGATTGTCCTGAGGATGAAAATTTTTTAATACCTATAGGTAAAGCTAAAATAGAGAAAGTAGGAAGTGACGTAACTATAGTTGCATTTTCAATTATGGTAGGAAAATCTCTTGAAGCTGCAGAAATTTTAAAAGATATTGGTATTGATGCTGAGGTTATAAACTTAAGAACTTTACGCCCTTTAGATACTGAAACTATATTAAATTCTGTTAAAAAAACTAATCGAGTAGTTACTTGTGAGGAAGGATTTCCTTTTTCTGGAATTGGAGCTGAAATTTCAGCGGTCATTAATGAAAATGTTTTTGATTGGCTTGACGCTCCTGTAACAAGAGTTGCCGGCAAAGATGTTCCAATGCCTTACGCAGCTAATTTAGAAAAATTAGCTTTACCACAAGTTGATGATATAGTTAATGCTTGTAAGAAAGTTTGTTATAAAAATTAAGGATACATCATGAGTGTTGAAATTTTAATGCCTGCCTTAAGTCCTACAATGGAAGAGGGTACACTATCTAAATGGCTTGTAAAAGAGGGCGATAAAGTTGTTTCTGGTGATTTGATAGCTGAAATAGAAACTGACAAAGCTACAATGGAAGTTGAGTCGGTTGAAGATGGTACAATAGGTAAACTTCTTGTATTGGAAGGTGAGGAATATATTAAAGTTAATGCACCAATAGCAATATTACTTTTTGATGGAGATTCCTTGCCATTAAAGTTGCCTTCTAAAGAAAAGAAAGAAGATGAAATTAACGTTCAAGTAGTTTCTAGTAATAAATTAAAAGAAGTTGATCTAGAAGTGAATGTTGAATTTAAAAATGAAGTACCTCCCATAATAAAAGAAAATAAGAGTATTAAAAAATTAAAAAGAATATTTTCATCTCCTTTAGCTAGAAGAATAGCAAAACTAAAAAATATTGATTTAACATCGGTTCTTGGCTCAGGTCCAAACGGTAGAATTTTAAAAATTGATATTGAAAGTTTAAGTGATAATAATAATCTTAAGATAGAAAATTCATTGAATATTAATGATAACTTTGAAATTGTTAAAAATACAACAATGAGAAAAACCATTGCAGAAAGACTTGTTAAATCTAAGAATGAAGCTCCACACTTTTATCTTTCCCTTGATTGTAATATTGATAAATTATTAGAAATTAGAGCTTCTATAAATTCAAAATCAAATAACGATTTCAAAATATCAGTTAACGATATTATAATTAAAACTGTGAGTGCGAGTTTAATTAAAGTTCCAAAAGCTAATGCAAGCTGGGAAAATGAAAATACAAAATATTTTAAAAATACAGACATTTCCGTTGCTGTTGCTATAAATGGAGGTTTGATAACTCCAATTGTACGCGACGTTCAATCTAAAGGGTTAATGTCTATTTCTTTAGAAATGAAAAACCTTTCTACAAAAGCTAAAGAAGGTAAATTATTGCCAGAGGAATATGTTGGAGGTAGTTTTTCTATTTCAAATTTAGGTATGTTTGGAATTAAAGAATTTTCTGCAGTAATCAACCCTCCACAAGGAGCCATTTTAGCTGTAGGTGCTGGTGAACAAAGGCCTGTTGTTATTGATGGTCAAATATCAATTGCAACAATAATGACTGTAACCTTGTCCTGTGATCATAGGGTTGTTGACGGAGCTGTGGGAGCAGAGTTCTTGTCTGCATTTAAAGAATATATTGAAAACCCTGCTTTAATGTTATTATAGAGAATGTTAATGAATAAAAATTATTTTGATTTGATTGTTATTGGTGGTGGACCTGGTGGTTATGTGGCTGCTATTAGAGCTGCTCAATTAGGCTTATCAGTTACACTAATTGAAGATAAACATTTAGGTGGTATTTGTTTAAATTGGGGTTGCATTCCTACAAAAGCACTTCTTAGAGCGAGTGAAATAAAACATTTATTAGATAATGTAAGTGATTTTGGGTTTTCAGTTTCTAATGTCCAAATGGATATAAATAAAATAACTAAACGTTCAAGAGACGTTGCTGCTCAATTATCTTCTGGAATTAAACATTTATTAAAAAAAAACAAAGTAAATGTAATTGATGGTTTTGCTTATTTAGATAAGAAAGAAAATGAAAAAAAAAATGTTATAGTTAAATTAAAAAATAAAGACGAAACATTAAAATTGTCATCAAAAAATATTATTATTGCAACAGGTGCTAGATCAAGAAACTTACCTTTTGTATCATCTGATGCTATTAATATTTGGGATTATAAAACAGCAATGACTCCTCCCAAATTACCTTCTTCATTAGTAATTATAGGTTCAGGTGCTATTGGTATGGAATTTGCGTCATTTTACAGTGACCTTGGTGTAAAGGTTACTGTTGTTGAAGCTCTTAATTCTATACTTCCAAACGAAGATGATGATATATCTCAAATAGTTGCCTCTAACTTTAGAAAGAGAAATGTAGACATAAAAGTTAATGCAACTCTTCAATCAGTTTCAAGTAATTCTAATCAAGTTATTAGTGAAATTTTATCAAATGGTAAAACTGAAACTATTAATTCAGAAAAATTAATTTTAGCAATTGGAATTATTGCAAACACAGAAAAAATAGGTTTAGAAAATTATAATATTAAATTAGACCGAGGGCATATTGTGACAGACCAATGGCTTGAAACAAGTGAGAAGGGTATTTATGCTATAGGTGACGTAACTCAAGGGCCTTGGTTAGCTCATAAAGCAAGTCATGAGGCCACTCTATGCGTAGAAAAAATTGTAGGATTAGACAACCTTCATCCAATTGACAAAACATCTATTCCTGGCTGTACGTACTGTAGGCCTCAGGTTGCATCAATTGGATTGACTGAAAAAGCTGCTAAGGCCAATAAAATAGATATTAAAATTGGTAAATTTCCTTTTGTTGGAAATGGTAAGGCAATTGCACTTGGTGATTCAGAAGGTTTAATAAAAACTATTTTTAATAAAAATACTGGAGAATTAATAGGAGCTCATATGGTGGGCCCTGAAGTAACAGAATTAATTCAAGGTTTTTCAATAGCTAAAAAATTAGAAACTACTGAATATGAATTAATGCATACAATTTTTCCTCATCCAACTTTATCTGAAGCTATGCATGAATCTGTTCTTGATGCTTATGATCAAGCAATTCACTATTAGATTTATGAATTATATAAATATATGTTAGATCATGAAAAAAATATTAAAAGAGTTAGGCACCCAGAAAAAATTCATAAGCCAGATAACTTTTCTCCTGCAAAACCATCATGGTTAAAAGTTAAAGCCCCAATTGGTAAAGTTTTTGAAGAAACCAAAGGTTTGTTAGATGATTTAAAAGTTGTTACTGTTTGTGAGGAAGCAAGTTGCCCTAATATTGGGAGTTGTTGGTCTAAAAAACATGCAACAATGATGATAATGGGCGCAATATGTACTAGAGCTTGTTCTTTTTGTAATGTAGCAACAGGTAAGCCTTTAACGTTAGATCCTACAGAGCCATTTAGAGTTGCTAAGTCTGTTGAAAGATTAAAATTAAACCATGTTGTAATTACTTCTGTTGATAGAGATGATTTGATTGATGGTGGAGCAGATCATTTTGTAAACACTATTAAAGAAATTAGAAATCTGGCTCCAAACACGTCAATAGAAATTTTAACTCCCGATTTTTTAAAAAAAATTGGAGCTCTCGAAAAAGTAGTTTCTTCAAAACCTGATGTATTTAACCATAATCTAGAAACAGTTCCAAGGCTATACCACTCTGTTAGGCCCGGTGCTAGATATTTTCATTCGTTAAATCTTCTAAGTAAAGTTAAAGAACTAGATCCTAAAATGTTTACTAAATCAGGTCTTATGGTTGGACTAGGAGAAAATAAAGATGAAGTTTTTCAAGTTATGGATGATATGATAAGCGCTAATATTGATTTTTTAACTATAGGTCAATATATGCAGCCAACAAGAAAACATCATAGAGTAGACAGATTTGTTGAACCTGATGAGTTTGATCTTTATAAAAAAGTTGCTCTTTCTAAAGGTTTTTTACTCGTTTCATCTTCTCCTTTAACTAGAAGTAGTTTTCATGCTAGTGAAGATTTTAATAAATTAAAAGAAGCTAGATTTAAAAAACTTAATAGTAAAAATAATGAGAACTATATTTAATGAAACATATAGAAAGGCGTATTTTAAGTCATACACCAAAAAATTTATTTAAATTAGTTTCAGATGTTAAAAAATATCCAGAGTTTTTACCTTGGTGTTTAGGAGCAAGAGTAAATAATTGTACAGAAACCGAATTAAATGCTGATTTAATTATTGGCTTTAAAATATATAAAGAAGTTTATTCCTCTCAAATACTTCTTGATCACAAAAAACAAAAAATAACTGTTAATTATAAAGAAGGTCCTTTTGAATATTTAAATAATTATTGGATTTTTAATGAAAACAAAAAAGGTTGCGAAGTTGAATTTATGGTTGAATTTAAATTTAAATCCAATTTTTTACAAAGCTTAATTGAAACTTTATTTACCGAAGCTGTTATGAGAATGGTGAGAGCTTTTGAAAGCAGAGCTAATGAACTTTATAAATAACTTCTTATATTTTATTAGCTACTAAATTAGCTAAATTTAATGCTTCAATTGTAGTTTTTTGCCTTATTTCTAATCTATTTCCTATAAATAAAAATTTTTTTGATAAAATGTTACTCTTCTGTCCAATACAAATCCAAACTGTGCCAATAGGTTTATCTTTAGTACCTCCACTTGGTCCAGCAATACCTGTAACTGCAATTGACATCTGAGCATCCATTAATTTTAATACATTTTTTGCCATTTCTTCTGCAATAACTTTGCTTACAGCTCCATTTTCATTTAACAACTCAATTGGAATTTTTAAAAATTTTGCTTTTGCCTCATTAGAGTATGTAACAATACTGCTATTAAAAATAGAACTAGAGCCTGGAATTGAAACAATTGATGAAGCAATCATTCCACCCGTACAACTCTCTGCCGTTGTAATAAATATCTGTTTCTCTTTACATATATTATATAAATTTTGAGATTGTTCGTTAATGATTTTCCACATTACAATACCCTATTATATTGTTATTAATAATTGTTGATTAAAATAAGTCCAAATTCCACATTGTACTATGAAGGCACAGATGCCAGCAACTACATCGTCTGCCATTATTCCTATTCCTCCTGGTAACGTTTCAAATCTTTTAATTGGTCCTAATTTGGTTATATCAAAAAATCTAAATAATAAAAATGATAATGTTAGTGATATTAGTATATCAATATTATTATTTGAATATGGTAATGCTAAAATAGAAATAAATTGACCAGAAAATTCATCAATAACAACTTCTTTTGGATCTTTTATTTTAAAAATTCTAACGTGTATTTCAGATACAATCACACCTATGAGAGTAAAAATACTAATAAAAATAATAAAATTTGTTATGCCTATTTTTTTAAGTAAATAGTACCCTATAATTAAAGCTAAAAATGAAGCAAAGGTTCCTGGTGCTATTTTAACCTTACCAATAGGGTAAGCTTCTGCTAATTTTGCTAAAAATAACATAGTTATATTCTTTTTAATTATCATCTATGTCATCAATAATTTGAATAGAAGTATTAGCAATCACAGCTATTCCTTCTTCTCTTCCTATAAACCCTAAATTCTCTGAAGTTTTTCCTTTAATAGAAATTCTATTTGGATTTATTTTTAAAATATTACCAATACTTTCTTTAATTAGATTAGAGTAATCTAAAATTTTAGGCTTCTCACTTATCACTACTGCATCAATATTAATTATTTTACCAGACTTTTCTTTAAGTAAAATAGCTGCTTGTTTAAGAAAATAAGAACTATCAAAATTCTCCCATTTTTTATCTGATGGAGGAAATAAAAGCCCAATATCTCCACAATTTATTACTCCTAATATGCTATCAGTTATTGCATGAAGCAATGCATCAGCGTCAGAATGTCCAATAAGTGATTTTTTATTTTTAATTTTTATACCACCTAAAGTAATGAAATTTTCTTTGTCATTTATTGTTGTTTTATTAAATCTATGAATATCAAAGCCTACACCTATTTTTGTGACATAGTTTCTGTAATTTAAGTGTGGTTCAAGCATTTCAAAGTCTTTTTTATAAGTTATTTTGAGACTCATTGTGTCTCCTTTTATTGTATTAATTTTCTTTCCCATACTTATTAAAATTGAAGATTCATCTTCAAATGTTTTATTTGTATTTTGATGAGCTAGTAATAAATCTTTATAACAACATAATTGAGGTGTTTGAACTAGAAAATGGTTTTTTTTATCTATATATTCTATTTCTTTATTTTCTTTAACTACTCTCACTGCATCATTTACAGGAATTATTGGTATAACACAAACTGGTTTATTTTTTACTAAATTTAGCAATTCTTTTACAACTCTTCTTGATATAATAGGCCTGGCGCTATCGTGAATTAACACGTATTCAGGAAAATAAGGTTGTATTGCTATTAGACCTCTATAAACGCTGTCTTGACGTTCCTTTCCTCCTACAATGGGTTCTAAAAGGTTATATTTTTTTGAGATTAATATTATTTCATTAATATTATTTTTATTTGAAACTAATTGAATTTGTATATTTCCAATATTATGTTTTAAATTTTCAATACATATTTCTAAAATGCTTTTGTTATTAATTTTAATTAATTGTTTTGTTATTTTGCTACTAAATCTAGAGCCAATTCCGCCAGCTAACAATATTACACACATATTAGTTTTATTTACTTTCAATGAACAATTCCTTTTTTTTGCCTTTTAATAAGGCAATAATGTAAATTTAATAATATTTAATGTTTAATTATTAATCGTTTTTGTTATTATAAAGAAATTAATTTATTAATTAAGTATTATTGAAAATGTTTAAACAAATATTATCTGAATTAAGAACTCCAGTTATTTTAATTAATAGAAATAACATTATAGAATATATTAATTCAACTGGCGAAGAATTTTTTGACTATAGCTCTTCTTTATTGATAGGTAAATCTATTGAAACTATTATACAAAAAGATTCTCCTTTATTCATCCTTTTTTCAAGAGTAAGAAAATTTAAATCTGGATTAACTGAAGATAGTTTTGATTTTGACAGCTATAATTTTGTTAAAAGAAAAGTTAGAGTTCATATTGTTCCTTTTTACGATGATTTTAATAAAATTATTATTCAAATTGATCAATTATCTATTTCTGAAATTAATAAATTTAATAATAATAATAATAAAGTTTCAAAATCTTTCTCGTCTTTAGTTGATTTACTAATGCATGAATTAAAAAACCCTCTTGCAGGTATCAAAGGTGCCTCTCAATTGCTTGAAAGTGATTTAAAAAATAATCCAAACCTAATTGAATTAACCCAATTAATTCAAATTGAATCTGATAGAATTATATCTCTATTAATTAGAATGGAACATATTACTAACGATAAATTACCATTACGATTAGAATTTTTAAATATACACAAATCTTTAAATCATTGTATAAGAGTTGCTGAAAATAGTTTTGGTTCAAAGATAAAAATCATTCCTTTATATGATCCTTCTCTTCCATATTTTTATTCAGACAATGACTTGTTAATACAAATTTTCTTAAATCTTATCAGGAATGCTTGTGAAGCATGTGGTGAAAATGGGGTAATCAAAATCAAAACATCATTTAACTCAAATAAGAAATCTTCTTTTATTTTAGATGGCATACCTATAAAGTTGCCTCTGCAAATTGAGTTTATAGATAATGGTCAAGGTATAAAAGAAGATTTGCTTCCTAATATTTTTGACCCTTTTATTTCAACAAAAAAAACTGGTAAAGGTTTGGGTTTGTCAATAGTAGCTTCTGGATTAAATGACATTGGAGCTGTTATTAATGTAATGTCATCTAATGGGCTAACTAATTTTTGTTTAAATTTTCCTCTAAAGAAAAATGAAGAAATTTATAAAGGCCAATGTGATGAAGTTTAAAAATAATAAAAATATTATTGTTGTTGACGACGATAGTTCTATTAGAGTTGTTTTATCATCAGCTTTAACTCGTGCTGGTTATAATGTTAAATCTAGTGGAACTGCAACAGGAATGATGAGACTTGTTGAATCTAATTTTGCTGATGTTTTAATTACTGACGTAGGATTGCCTGATGGTGATGCGTTAGATATTTTGCCAAAATTACAAAAAATGGTTCCTAACCTTAAAATTATTGTTATGTCAGCTAGAACTACTTTATTAACGGCAATGAGAGCTGAAAAAAAAGGAGCATATGATTATTTACCCAAACCTTTTGATTTAGATGAATTATTAAGATTGGTATCAAGAACTTTTCTTTTAGATCCAAGTAATAAAAATAATAAATCTGTTAATTTTAATAATCAAGATAATAAAAGTATATACGATTCAGGTCCTATCATTGGAAAGTCTTCAGTTATGCAAGATATTTATAAAAAAATGTCTAGGTTGATTACAAATAATTTATCTGTTTTAATAACAGGTGATACTGGAACAGGAAAGAACATTATTGCTAGGGCAATTCATGACCTCAGCACTAAATATAACAATCCTTTTATTAAATTAAATATGGATTTTTTTAATAAAGAAGTAACATTTTTGGATATAACTAATTTTTACACCCAAAATAATAATAATCAAAATACTAATTTTTTAGAAAACTTTGATGACTGCACTATATTGATTAATGAAATAAGTGATTTTTCTCTTGTTCAACAAATTAATTTATTAAACTTTTTAGAAATCAATTTTGAATTACAGTCAAATGAAAAAAAATTTTTAAAAAATAATAGAATTATTTCTACAACAAGAAAAAATATTATAGATATGGTTAATAAAGGCCTTTTTAGAGAAGATCTTTTTTATAGATTAAATGTAGTACATATTAGATTACCTACTTTAAAAGATAGATCAGAAGATATAAGTGATTTATCTTTGTTTTTTCTTAATAATTATTTTTTT
>CAJJBL010000079.1 GCA_905182395.1 alpha proteobacterium SCGC AAA536-G10
AATATCAGATGATTTTTTATTTAAAATATAGCCACCTTGAGATCCACGTTGAGCTATAATTAATTCACTTTTAATTACTAATAATTTCAATAATTTTTGAACAATAGATAAATTCAAACCAGTCTCTTTTGATAATTCAGTTGCTGACATTGAGTGACCAGGATTTCTTGCTAACATACCTAAACATACTACAGCATAATCAGTCATTTTGTTCAATTTTATCATTTTAACACCTTTAACTTTAATATCGTACATAATTAGTACTAATTAAAGTAAAAATTAATTTCTAGCTTCGTTTTTTAAAAGATATTTACCTTCATCAATGCCATTAAATATTTCTTCTAAATCAGGATGCTCTAATGGCCCATTAACACCATCATTAACAAGGTTCTGTTGAGAAACATATGCACTATAAAAAGTTTCGGAGTTTTCAGCCATTAAATGATAGTATGGCTGCTTTCTTGAAGGCCTTATTTCAGCAGGGATAGATTGATACCATTCTTCAGTATTAGAAAATTCTGCATCAACATCTACTATTACTCCTCTGAAAGGATAAATTCTATGCTTTACAATGTCGCCTATATTAAACAAAGGATCTTTTACAACTTTAACTTTGTTAAAAGGTTTTACCTTTTTTTTAGGCTTAATTTCTTTATCATTACTTTTATCAAGTTTAGTGTCAGACATTTTTTTACCTTATTGAGATGTCATCAATGCAATATTAGGTTATTAAAACTAAATAAAATTTAAAAACTAAACTTTAGATTTTATTTTAATAACTTGCCTACCTTTATACATACCTGTCTTTAAATCAATATGATGAGGTCTATGCAATTCACCAGTGTCTTTGCTTTCTACATAGGTGTCTGAAGTAAGAGCATCGTGAGACCTTCTCATCCCTCTTCTGGATCTAGTAATTTTACTTTTTGGTACTGCCATAATTCACTCTCGGTTAAAATTTTAAATCTAATAAATCGACTTAGTATATGGTGGAGCTGGACGGGATCGAACCGACGACCTCCTGCTTGCAAAGCAGGCGCTCTCCCAATTGAGCTACAGCCCCATAAACTTTATTGTGCTTGATATCCTTTGACAGACAAATCGTCAAGAGTTTTTATAATTCTATAATATATTATTATCATAAATCTACTATAAATGTATATTTAATGTATAGTTATGTAATATTTAAATAGGGTTTATAATGTTTTTTGGAGAAATTAAAACAGAATTATCAGAAGGAGCTCTTCTATCTTCTTCTTTCATTTTATATGATGAAATCAATAATATAAAAATATCAAAAGGAACTAAAATTGATAAAAAAATTATAAAATTATTATTAAAAAATAATATAAATCAGGTTATGTGTGCAAAACTAGATAAAGAAGATGTAGATGAAAATACTTCTGCTAAATTGATTTCTAAAGCATTAATAGATAAGTCAAGCCCTACAATGTCAATTTCCAATCCAAGACAGGGAAGATGTAACATAGTTGCTGAAATCAATGGTTTACTTAAATACAATCCAAACAAATTATATAAGATAAACGCTATTAACAACGACGTTGGAATTGCTGCACTTAAACCATTAAGAATAGTAAAAAAAAAGCAAATAATTGCTACAACAAAAATAATTCCATTTGCGATTAATAAGTTAATTATTGAGAGAATACAAAAACATTCAGAACATTGTTTTGAAATTCTGCCTTTTTTAAATAAAAAAGTTCATTTAATTCAAACTCAGAATGAAAAAACATTAAAAAAAGTTTTAGACAAAACTCTTTTAGTTACTGAAAGAAGACTTTTAGAATGTCAAATAACTAGCCTAATTGAAAAAAGATGCGCTCACAACGTAAATAATCTCTCAGAAAAAATAAATGAGAGTGTAAAAGAAAATGCAGATATAATTTTAGTTTTTGGAGCATCTGCGATATGTGATAAAAATGATATAGTACCATTATCTTTAAAGAAAAATAATGGCAAAATAATTCGTTTGGGCATGCCTGTCGAACCAGGTAATCTAATGCTTTTAGGAAAAATAGATCATAATAATAAAATTATTTTTGTTTTAGGGATGCCGGGTTGCGCAAGATCTCAAAAAGAAAACGGAGTAGACTGGATATTGTGGAGACTTTTGTGTGGCTTAGATATATCTAACAGAGATATTAATGACATGGGCACAGGAGGCTTGCTTTGAAAAATATTAGTTATTGTGTTTATCATAATCCAATGTGTTCAAAGTCGAGACAAAGCTTAGAACTATTAAATAAAAGAACGAATAATTTTTACATAATTGAGTATTTGAAAGTTAAAATAAACGATCAAGCTTTTAAAAAAAGCATTCAATGTTTAATTTTACCCTATTATGATATAATTAGAGATCAAAATATTATTTTTAAAAATATGAACATAGACAAAATCACATTAACAATTGATCAAATAACTAATTTAATAATAGAAAACCCTATTTTACTTCAAAGACCACTAATAACTAAATACAAAAACAAACAAGCTATTAAGTCTATAATTGGAAGACCTCCTGAAAAAATAAATCTTTTGTTTGATAATTAGAAATTATTTTTTATTTTTTTAAAATTGCTACCTATATGGCTTTCATTCCTAGCTTTAGATAATTCAATTTGTTTTTGACGTTCATTAAAACGTTTCTTTTGACTAAAACTTGATTCATTATAGCAATGATGACAACTTTCACCTTGAATGAAATGATTGTGGCTTTTATCAGCATCATTAATAGGCATCCTACAAGCAAAACACATGTCGTAATCACCAACTTTTAAATCATGTTTTACTGAAACTCTATAATCAAATACAAAACAACTTCCATTCCATTTACTATTTTCTTCCGGAGTTTTTTCAAGATATTTAAGAATTCCACCTTCCAAATGAAAAACATTATCAAAACCAACTGATTTAAGATAAGAAGTAGATTTTTCACATCTAATTCCACCTGTGCAAAACATTCCAATTTTTTTATTTTTAAGTATATCTTTATTATTCAATAAATTATTTGATACCCATTTAGGAAAATCTCTAAAGCTTTTAATATTTGGATTAACTGCATTTTCAAAAGTTCCAATTGAAACTTCATAATTATTTCTAGTATCTATTAAAAGAACAGTTTCATCTGAAATAAAGTCATTCCATTCTTCAGGCTTTAAATATTCGCCAACTTCTTTTGTAGGAGATACTCCAGCAACACCTAAGGTAACTATTTCTTTTTTTAATTTTATTTTCATTCTAAAAAAAGGCATTTCATTTGTTAAAGAATATTTTGGCTGCAAATCTAACAAACTTTCTAACCCCCACAATTGAGTTAGTGAAAGAGTTATATCATTTTGGAGACCACAAATTGTTCCATTTATACCTTCATTAGCAATTAAAATAGTGCCTTTAACACTTTTGTTATTAAAAATACCTTTTATAACACTTTGAAATTTAGTTTTATCAACAACTTCAAAAAATTTATAAAACGAAACAACTATTAAAGCTTTATTGTTCGATAAGTTGTTCTGATTTTTATCTAAAAAACTTTTATAATCTATATATGGGTTCATAGCTTTTTGTTTTATTTAAAATTATTATATAACTTTTCCAATTGAGAAAATAAATATTATTTTATACCATTAACTAATTTTATAAGTTAAAAATTAATTAATTAAACATGAAACAATATATATAGTAAAAAGTGGAGTCCATATTATGACTGAGTTAGTTTTAGATCAAATAACTTTAGAAAAAGCAAATCTAATTATTAAAAATGCCATTAATAAAGCAAGAGAAATAAAAATAAATCCTATTATGGTTGTTCTTTTAGATCACAGAGGAGCAATTAAATCATGCTCAGGAGAAGATGGTATTAGTAGTTTAAGATTTAAAATTGCACACGGCAAAGCAAATGGTGCTTTCCAAATGGGAATGGGTTCAAGAGCTCTCTTTAATAGAGCAGAACAACAAGCTTATTTTATTAATGCTGTAAATGCATTAACTGATGGAGCTCTGGTTGCCGTCCCAGGAGGGGTCTTAATAAGAGATAAGAATAACAACATTGTTGGATCATTAGGTATTTCTGGCGATAGCTCAGACAATGATGAAATTGCAGCTGTAGCAGGAATAGAGTCTGCTGGTTACAAGCCCGATATAGGCTAGAAATTTAAATAAGTTAAAAATACCAAAGTATGATGACTGGTAGTGAAAGAAATATTAACAAAAAGCTTATTCCTTTAAAAACATATTTTTCTTTAATTGATCTAGGCTTGAAGTTAATGTTTCTTGCATAACCATCAAAAATTTGTTGAATAATTTGATGTTTTTTTAAATATTGATAATAAAAAACAGCTGTTAAATGTAGTATGATCAAACCGTATAACACAAAATGTAGTACGTTATGCATTTTAGTCCAAAGGGAAACATAATTAGGTGTTAAATAGACTAAAGGACCATCATACATGACATAATCACTTGAAAACAAACCCGAGATCACTAAAAAAAATATAACTAGAATAAAAGTAACCACAGAATAACTACCTAATGGATTTCTTAATGACTGATTATGGTACTGACCAGAAATATACAAATAAACTGCGTGAGGAGATATGACAAAACTTTTAAAAGTCGAATAATATGTCCCAAACAGTCCCCATAATATTCTAAAACATAACAAACCAAGTATCATAATACCAAAATATTGATGAACATCTAATCTATCTAGTTTAGCAGAAACAATAGATCCTATAATAAGTAATATTAGTAAAAAATGAAATAGCCTTAGGCAAAGATCCCATACCTCTATTTTAGATTGATGTTTCATTTTTTTAGTTTCTACGTATAATTAATTATTTAATTAAAAAGGATTATAGAAGAAAAAAAATGAATTCAAAGTGGAACAATCAAATGATGAATGCTTTTAAAGCAATCATAAAAACAGATGATAATATTAAAGAAATATTTGAAAAATTTGGTTATCCGGAAAATCGCTCAATCCCTGAAGGTTTTGAAAGCTTAACTAAAATTATAAT
>CAJJBL010000080.1 GCA_905182395.1 alpha proteobacterium SCGC AAA536-G10
AAATCTAAAAGGCAGTAGAAAGTTTTTACAAGTTAGTGTTGGTGTTTCAACTCAATATGACGAAAAAGTAATGGAAATAGTTGATCAGCATCAATTATCATTACGTTCAGAAATATTGTCAACAATAAGTGATTTTACAGAAGAAGATATTGGAGGAAGTGATGGTAAGAAAAAACTTTCAGCTAAATTATTAGAAGTTCTGAATAATAAACTTGATCAACTGAAAGAATTTCCAGGAATTGAAGATGTATATTTTACAGCTTTTATACTGCAATAATAAAGAGAAACATTAAAAATTATGTCTAACACATCACGAAAACTATCTTCCGATGAGGTTTCTGCATTAATGGCAGGCCTTCAAAGTGGGGACATAAATACAAATTCTGGAATAAACACTGATATTGAGGTTACTGATTTTACTTTTGGCTCAGACAACTTAGAGCTTTTAGGTGATTATTATGCGCTTAGATTAATTAATGAAAGGTTTGCAAGATTAGTTAGAAGCATATTTTTGCCAATGATACGTATTCAACCAAAGATAAATCCATTTCCTCCAGAAGTTAAGACTTATGATGAGTATAGTGCGGGTTTAAATAGTTTTATGAGTTTGACAACTAGTAGAATTGATGAACTTAGAGGATCAATGCTATTAGTTCTTGAACCTTCATTTATAAGTGTTTTAACTAATTGTTATTATGGAGGTAAGCTTGCAAATTTTCCTTCTGTCAAAGCAGAATTTACTGCGACAGAAGAAAGAATAATTGAAATAGTCTCTGATGGTATCTGTCAATGTTTGCAAAACGCATGGAAAGATCTTATGCCAATAACAATAAAGCATCAAGCAAGAGAAGTGAACCCTCAATTTGCAACTTTAGTTGAATCTTCTGATTCTGTTATAATTTGTTCATTCGTTGTTCAGTTACCTAATATTGATTCTGCATCTTTTGATGTTATATATCCTTTGCAAACTCTCAAACCTATTGCATCTTTATTAAGATCGCGTGTTCAATCTGACGTAATAGATGATGACGTTAGTTGGAGAGAAAGAATGGAGAAATCTGTTCTAAATGTTCCTCTTCCTGTTTCCGCAATTTTAAGTGAGCCTTCTTTATCATTATCTAAATTAGTAAGGTTAAAAAAAGGAGATATAGTTAATCTTCCCCCTATAGATGGCGTTGATTTTTTTGTTGATGATAAGCTGCTATTTAAAGCTGAGATTGGTGAAACTAATGGGCAAGTTGCAGTAAGTTTAAAAAATAGATTATAATAATATTTGGAGTTTAAAATGGCAGAAAATGAATCTACAGCTGTTAATGAAGAGACTAAATCTAATGATGCAAGTGTTGAAAATCTTAAGGTATTAGAAAATATTGAAGTTAAACTTACAGTTGAAGTTGGCTCCACAGAGTTGAAAATTAAAGATTTACTTAAGCTTAATGAAGGTTCTGTTGTTGAGCTAGAGCGATTAGCAGGAGATCCATTGGATATATTAGCTAATGGAGTGCAAATTGCAAAAGGCGAAGTAGTAATGGTTGGGGAAAGATTTGGTATTAGGTTTACTGAAGTAACAAACCCAGAAAACCGCGTTCAAAAACTATAATATACAAAAAATTGACGATAAAAAACAAGTAAAATCAATGACTTAATATAATATATTTTGGCATACTTCTTGCTTCTATACATCAAATGTAAAGGAAGTATTAATATGTCACAATCAGTTCCAGATTTCACTACTGCAATAATTACAATTTTATTTTTGTTGGTTTTAGCGGGTGTTGGTTTCGTAATAAAAGTTAAGAGTGGTTCTCTTAAAAAAATAATAAAAAAACAAGAATATCTAGAGATTCTACATCATTCTCCTTTGAGAAATGGTTACCTTTCTTATGTTTTCAAAGTTGGAGAAGAAAAATTCTTTTTTGTTGGTCATAAGTCGGGCAGAGGAACTTTAACTCAAGTGATTAAAGAAGCCGTATCCGAAGTAAGTTTAGAAAATAGAAATATTATTAATGCTCCAAATAATAAAATTAATGAAAATCCATCTAAATCATTCAAAAGTGAAATATCTGAAAGAAAACCATTACAACATGTAAATATATCTGACTTATTATCAGCTCATAAGAAGGGGGGTAATAATGCGTAAAGCAATATGTCCTCAGCCAAGTAAAAGAATTCAGTTTGCTAATCAAAAAGATATAATCAGTAACAGAATATATCAATTTTTAAAGGTTCTTTCTTTATCCACTGGTATATTATTTATAAGCGGTTTTGCATCTCAAGCTTTTGGAGAAAGTGCGTTTTCAGGTTTCCCTGCTTTAAACGTTTCTACTAATGGAAATAATACAGAGTACTCTTTTCCATTACAAATATTATTGTTAATGACAGGTTTAACTGTGCTTCCTTCTTTAGTTTTAGGTATGACTAGTTTTACTAGAATTATTATAGTCATGTCTATACTAAGACAAGCTCTAGGTACTCAACAAACACCTCCTAATCAAGTTTTAATAGCCATTTCTCTTTTTCTTACTTTTTTTATAATGGCTCCAACTTTTAACAAAGTTTATGATAATGCAGCGTTACCATATATGGAAAAAACAATGCCCGCAGATGTTGCTCTTGAAACGGCAAGTGCAGCAATGAAAAGTTTTATGGTAAAAAACACTAGAAAAAGTGATTTAATTATGTTTTCTGAACTTGCAGGGTTAGACAAATTTGAAGAAGTTAAAGACATACCATTTAGGATTGCTTTACCAGCTTTTATGACAAGCGAGCTTAAGACAGCGTTTCAAATTGGATTTTTACTTTTTCTACCATTTCTTGTTATTGATATGGTGATTTCTTCTATTTTAATGTCTCTTGGTATGATGATGTTATCACCTATGCTTGTTGCTCTTCCTTTTAAACTTTTATTATTTGTACTCGTAGATGGCTGGAGCATGACAGTTGGCTCTCTTGTTAGTACATTTGCGGCAGGATAGTTACAATGACTTTTGATGAAAATGTTAGTATGTTAGCCATGGCCTTCTATCAGGTTGTGTATATTGCGGGTCCATTATTAGCACTTGCTTTAGGGATTGGACTTTTTATTGGTATTATCCAAGCGGCTACTTCTATTAATGAAATGACTTTAAGTTTTGTTCCTAAAGTTGTGATAGTTTTGTTAGGTATAGGTCTTTTTGGCAATTTTCTTATGATGGGCTTAACAGATTATTTTGCCTTTATTTTTGATCAAGTTGCAGGCGTAGGGCAAAATTAAATTTATAGGTAATGTATAATGAATGGGTCAGAATTTAATATACCAGGTTTAAATTTATTTAACTTAACGCAGTATTTAATTATTTTTTTTATTGCGTCTTTACGTATTTCCTCTTTTTTAATAAGTGCACCCTTCTTTTCAAGTGGATCGATACCTTTGCAAGCTAGAATAGTTGTTAGTATAGCTATAACAGCATTCTTATTTCCTGTTATTAAAATTCCTGATATTAATGAGATAGAAGGTTTTAAATTATTCATATTAATTTTGTCGGAAATAGGTATTGGATTATCTGTAGGTCTAATTTTAAAT
>CAJJBL010000081.1 GCA_905182395.1 alpha proteobacterium SCGC AAA536-G10
TAGAGGATTTTCATAAGACAGATCTTTAATATATTGTTTAAGAATATTTAAATTTGGTCTAGAATTTTTATTTACATTAGTCATTATTTTCTCTACAAAATTAGTAATTAGCGGTAATTTACATAAAATAAGAAAATTTTAATACATATTATTTATAATAAAAATAAAAAAAATTTTTTAAAGTAAAAGGTAGTAAAAAAAATGCAAAACGGTCTTCCTTATTTAGATATTTTAATATTTGCAATTATTGCAATCTTTCTTGTTTTTAGATTAAAAAATATATTAGGTACTAAAGCTGAATTAGATGAAACAAAAGTTAAAAAGGATAAAGATACAAACAATTTTTCTAATGTAATTTCTATTGATAAAAAACAAACAAAAGATGAATACGATAAAGAAGTTATAAAAATCCAACAAATTGATAAATCATTTAATAAACAAGAATTTTTATCTGGGTCAGAGGTTTTTTTTAAAATGGTTCTTGATTCATTTGTCCTTGGAAATCTCGATAAAGTAAAAGATTTTATTAAGCCAAGTATATTAAAAAACTTTAATCTAGTTATTAATGAAAGAAAAAAAGAAAAAGAAACTTTAATAATTGATATTAAATCAATTAATAAGATTGAACTGATTTCAGCAACAGTTAGTAAAGCTAATATTAAAATAAACGTTCTTTTTGAAACATTTCAGATTAAAGCTTTAAAAGATAAAACTGAAAATATAATTGATGGTGATATCAATGAAGAAATACTAGTTAAAGATATATGGGTGTTTGAAAGAAAAATAAATGATATTAATCCTAATTATACATTAATAGAAACTAAAAGCTTATAAAATAAATGGATTTTTTATCAAAAAAAGATAAAGAAACATGGGAAAAATATACATCTTATATAAGTAAAACTGTTATAAATATTAAAAAAAAAGAATTAGATCAGATAAAAATAAAAATTAAGAAAAAAGTAAATATAGTTGATGATAAAAGCTATATTTATAGAACAAACTTTGATAAATTTTTAAAATTAATGAAAAAAGGTAAAGTTAGACCAGATTCACAAATTGACTTACATGGACATAACCTTTCAGACGCAAAAATTAAATTAAAAAGTTATATAATTGATGCCTATAACAATGAACAAAGAAATGTTTTAGTTATTACTGGAAAAGGCTTAAATAAAACAGGATTACTTAAAAAAGAAGTCCCTATTTGGATAAATGAAAAAGAAATTAAAAATTTGATAATTAACTGTACTAATGCACCAAGATCTTTTGGAGGAGAAGGGGCATTAATTATAAGAATTAAAAATAAAAATAAGACTTCAATATAAAAAAATAAAATTATTGGATAAATAATGGAAACTAAACATATTAAGAATAGGGTTTCAGAACTTAAGAGAGAAACTAATGAAACAAAAATAGATGTTAAAGTAAACTTAGACGGAAATGGTAAAAATAATATTAAGACAGGATTACCTTTTTTTGATCATATGTTGGAGCAATTATCAAAGCATAGTCTAATTGATATTATTTTAATATGTGAAGGAGATCTCCATATTGATTCTCATCACACCGTTGAAGATATAGGTTGGGCATTAGGAAAAGCAATAGATAAAGCTTTAGGTGAAAGAAGGGGAATAAAGAGATACAGCTTTAGTTATTTGCCAATGGACGAATGCTTAACTAGATGTTGTATAGATATTTCAGGTCGTCCATGGCTAATTTGGAATGTTTTTCTCCCTTCTACAGCTATAAATAATATTGAAACTGAAATTTTTAGAGAGTTTTTTCAGTCATTGTCTCAATCAGCAGGGATAACTCTTCATATGGAGAATTTATATGGAAATAATACTCATCATATAATTGAATCATGTTTTAAATCACTGGCTATTTCACTAAAAGAAGCGGTAAAAATAGATGAAAATAATTCGGAAAACGTACCTTCTACAAAAGGAATTCTTACTGGAAGTAATTAAATGAATTTAGTAATTATTGATTATGGATCCGGTAATTTAAGATCTGTTGAAAATGCTTTTAAGATATCTATTAATAATAATAATTTAAATTTCAAAGTTTATGTCAGTAATAATTTAAAATTAATAAAAGATGCTGATTATATAGTATTACCAGGAGTTGGTGCATATGCTGATTGTAAGAAGGGTTTATTAAAAATAGATGGATTAATAGACGTTTTAATTGAAAAAGTTATTGTAAATTGTATTCCGTTTCTTGGAATTTGTGTTGGAATGCAATTAATGGCAGAGCAAGGATTTGAAAAAGAGAAAACAGTTGGTTTAGAATGGATTGATGGCAATATAGAAAAAATAAATTATTTAAGTAAAGATAGCTTAGGTAGAAATTTAAAAATTCCACATATGGGTTGGAACAATTTAAATATTTATAATAAAAAACATCCAGTACTAGAAAATATTTCAAATGATGAACAATTTTATTTTGTACATTCATATTATTTAAATACTTTAAAAAAAGATCAAATATTAGCTGACACATATTATAGCCATAAAATACCTGCAATAGTAGGACAAAGAAATTATTTGGGAGTTCAATTTCATCCTGAAAAAAGTAATAAATCTGGTCATAAACTAATTACTAATTGGCTAAAATGGAAACCATAATTATATAAAAAAGAGTTAACAATATGGATAATAAAATACCATTAAACAATGTAAAACCAAGAGTAAAAGCAGAAGTTTGTTCAACATTAAATAAAATAGATTTACAAGAACTTTGTGATGCAACAGATATTGCTATTTCATCTGGGGGAGGTTTTGGTTGGGTTACTACACCATCATTAAAAACATTAGAGAATTATTGGAAGGGGGTAATACTTATTCCCGAAAGAATATTAATAATTGGAAGACTGGATAGTGTTATAGCTGGATCAGCTCAATTGATAAAGCCAGCAAGGAATAATGAGGCACAATCTCATTCATGTGGATTAAGCACATTTTTTTTTGCACCTTGGGCAAGGGGATTTGGTTTAGCAAAAGCAGTTTTTGAGAAAGCTGAAATAAAAGCTAAAAGTGAAGGTTTTAAGATAATTACATTAGAAGTAAGAGAAACACAATTAAGAGCAATACAACTATATGAACAAGCAGGTTTTATTAAGTGTGGAACTAATCCAAAGGCAGCTTATGTAAATGAAAATTATATAGCTGGTCATTATTATTATAAAGAATTATAAAATGAATAAAAATTTTACGTTATATCCAGCTATTGATATTAAAAATGGAAAATGCGTTCGTCTTTTATTTGGTGACATGAATAAGGAAACGATCTACGGGGATAACCCATTAGATCAAGCTATGTGGTTTTTAGATCAAGGAGCGGAGTGGTTACATATTGTTGACCTCGATGGTGCTGTTAGAGGAGAAAATATCAATAAAATTGCAATATTAAAAATTTTAAAGAAGTTGCAGAATAAAATAAAAGTCCAAATTGGAGGTGGTATAAGAGATTTGGACCAAATGGACTACTGGTTACAAAACTATGTTGATAGAGTTATTCTTGGAACAGCAGCTTTAGAAAATCCAGATTTAATAATAAATTTAGATAAAAAATATTTTAAAAAAATAGTTATAGGAACTGATGTTAGAAATGGAATGATTGCTTCACATGGATGGAAGACTCAATCTAAGGTAAAGGCAGTAGATTTAATAAAAAAATTTAATCCAGATATAATAGATTCTATTATTTACACAGATATTTCTAGAGATGGTAGTTTGAAAGGTGTTAATTTAAAGCAAACCTTAAATTTTGCAAAATCTATCCTATCTCCAGTTATTGCTTCTGGAGGAATATTTTCATTAAATGAAATTTTACAATTAAGAAAAGAATTCTCTAATGGAATTGAAGGAGTAATTATCGGAAGAGCTCTTTATGATAAGAAATTTACGTTTACTGAAGCGTTAAATTTAATTAAAAAGGAATTATAATTATGCTTTCTACAAGAGTTATTGCTTGTTTAGATGTTCATAATGGAAGAACAGTTAAAGGTATAAATTTTGTAAATTTACAAGATGCAGGCGATCCTGTTGAACAGGCTAAACTATATAGTGATTTAGGAGCTGATGAAATATGTTTTTTAGACATATCAGCTACAAATGAAAAAAGAAAGACTATGTATGATGTTATTTCAAAAACAGCAGATTCTTGTTTTGTACCATTAACTGTAGGTGGTGGCGTAAATGATATTAAAGATTTTAGAAATTTATTAAATTGTGGAGCTGACAAAGTGTCGATTAATTCATCGGCAGTAAAAAATCCAGAGTTAATAAAACAAGCGGCGGATAAATTTGGAAATCAATGTGTTGTGTTAGCTATAGACGCAGCAAACAATGATAAAATGAATAGTGGTTATGAGGTTACAACTCACGGAGGGAGAAATAAAACTGGTATTGATGCATTATTATGGGCACAACAAGGTGTTAATTTCGGTGCTGGAGAAATTTTATTAACTTCAATGAGTGCTGATGGAACTAAAAAAGGTTATAACTTAAAACTTACCAAAGTAATTTCAGAGAATGTTTTTGTTCCTGTTATTGCATCAGGTGGAGCAGGAAGTCCTATAGATATGGTTGAAGTTGTAATCAAATCTGGAGCGTCAGCTGTGTTAGCTGCTTCTATTTTTCATTTTGGAATTTATTCTATTAAATCTGTAAAAGATGAGATGGAAAAAAATGGTATCTTAGTCAGAAAATGTGAGAATTAAAATGACAGAGCATATATTAAATTCTCTTTTTAAAAATCTAAAGACAAGAAAAAATTTTGATACTAATAAGTCATATACTGCAAAATTACTAGGTAATCCTAATTTGTTAGCAAAGAAAATTGGAGAAGAATCATCTGAGTTAATAATAGATATAGTTAATAATAACAAAACAGGAATTATTAATGAATCCTCTGATTTACTTTATCATTTATTAGTTTGTTGGCTCTCTTCAGGCGTAGAACCTGATGAAATTTGGGAAGAATTGTCTAAAAGAACTTTAATGTCTGGTATTGAGGAAAAAAAAAGTAGGATCCTAGAAAATGAATAATGATTATGACCGAAATAATATATTTGCTAAAATTTTAAAATCAGAAATAAGTTGTACAAAAATAGATGAAAATGATAACACTCTTGCTTTTCTAGATATTAATCCTCAAAGCAATATTCATATTTTAATTATTCCTAAAAAACCCTATGTGAATATATATGATTTTAATAAAAATGCATCAGTTAATGAAATATTAGATTTTTGGAAATTAGTAAATAACCTTATTGAAAAACAAGATATTAAAGAAAAAGGGTTCAGAATAATTACAAATTCTGGAAAAGATGGAAATCAAGATGTTATGCATTTTCATATACATTTATTAGGTGGTGAAAATTTAGGAAGAATGATTACATTAAATAGCTAATTTTTTTTCAATAAAATCCCAAAACATTTCTTCAATAGCTATTGAATCATATGATTTAATTTCTCTAATTCCAGTTGGGGAAGTAACATTAATTTCTGTTAAATAATTACCAATTATATCTATTCCAACAAAAATTAATCCCTTATCTTTCAAGGCTTGAGAAATTGTTTTACAAATAAGTTTGTCTCTTGAAGTTAATGTTGTTTTTTCAGGCTTTCCTCCTACATGCATATTTGACCTGCTTTCCCCTTTTGAAGGAATTCTATTTATTGCCCCAACACTTTCACCATTTAACAAAATAATTCTTTTATCACCATTTCTTACATCAGGGACATACTCTTGTATCATAAGTGGTTCATTGTTTAGCTTAAAGAACATCTCTAGTATTGAATTAAAATTTTCATCATGGGGAAGGACATGAAAAACTCCTTGTCCTCCATTACCATATAAGGGTTTAATTATTATATCCTTATATTCATCCCTAAATGATTTAATAATACTAACGTCTTTTGAAATTAATGTCTTAGGCATTAGCTCAGAAAAATTTGTAACAAATATTTTTTCTGGAGCGTTTCTAACTTCATAAGGGTTGTTTACCACTAAGGTGCTATTTGGAAGTTTTTCCAGTATATGAGTGGCTGTAATATATGATAAATCAAAAGGTGGATCTTGTCTCATCATAACAACATCAAAATTTGATAATAATTCTAATTTTCTATTATTATATTTAAAATTATCTATTCCATTTTTAGAAAAAAGTTCAATTTTACAAATATTAGCTAGAACTTGATTAGATTTAAGAATTAAATCGGAAGGTTTAAAATGAGTAATTTTATGATTTCTTTTTTGAGCTTCGTAAGCTAAAGCAAAAGTAGTATCACCCTTTAAATCTAAACTTTCTAATGGATCCATTAGAAAAGCAATTTTTAATTTTTTTTTCATCTGTTGTCATCATTTATAGTAACATAATTAAATATTTCTTTTACAAATCTTGCTTTAGCTGCATGATCAGTAACTAATTTGACTTCTTCCTTATTTTCTGAAAAACCACTAATATAAGCTATATCATTTACAACATCTATTGAAAAATTTAAGCTATTAACTCTTTCATCCCTCATGATCCTAGTTCTAATTTCAGCAACTGATGCAATATCTCTAGCAATATTTTTTATATTTGAGGTATCAGTGATTTGTAACTCATTATTAACTTCTTCAACACCTTTTATCTCCCAAATTAATTGGGTTACTTTAATTTTTTCTTCAGGCTTTTTTACCTTTCCTGTTACTAAAATAGAAGCATTATCAACAGATATTTTTATGTCAGGGCTTAAAGTTGGATTGAATTTAAAAATTTTATTTAAAATTTTAGTATGTATTATACTATCATTAATACTAGTTCCTATACCTTTTTCTTTTACTGCAGAACCCACTGAAGCTACTCCAAGGGCTCCAATTATAGGAGCACATGATTGAAAGGTAAATAAGAAGAGAATGGCAACTGTAAATTTTATCATTATAATATCCTATT
>CAJJBL010000082.1 GCA_905182395.1 alpha proteobacterium SCGC AAA536-G10
GTAAAAGGGGAAATTCACGCTTTATTAGGAGAAAATGGTGCTGGAAAATCAACGCTCGTTAAAATGTTTTATGGTATTCTTAAACCAGATTCAGGAACTATAGAACTTAATAATCAAAAAATAAATATTTCTTCTCCTAACTTGGCTAGAAGTCATGGAATTGGAATGGTTTTTCAACATTTTTCTCTTTTCCCAGCCCTTAATGTAGCTGAAAATATACTAATCTCTCTTGATAAAAAAATTACCTTTAATCAATTAATTTTAGATATAACAGAACTTTCAAAAAAATGGGATTTATCCATTGATCCTTTAAAACAAGTGAACGAACTATCTGTTGGAGAACAACAAAGAGTAGAAATCATACGTTGTTTGATGCAAAATCCCAGATTATTAATCATGGATGAGCCAACTTCTGTTTTAACTCCTCAAGAAATTACTAGTTTATTTAAAATTTTAAAAAAGCTGGCTAAATCAGGTTGTTCAATATTATATATTAGCCATAAATTAGAAGAAATTATTGAGTTAGCTGATCAAGTTACTATTTTAAAATCAGGTAAATCGATTGCCACAATTAACCCAAAAAAAACTACAACTTCATATCTAGCTGAAACAATGGTTGGAAAAGAAATAGTTAAGTTAAAAAAAATATCAAAGAAACCTTCTACAAAAAAAATTGCATTAAAAATCATTAATTTAAATAAACAAAAAGAAAACAATTTTGGAACAAATTTGAATAATATAAACTTTGAAGTAAATTATGGTGAAATATTAGGAATTGCTGGCATTGCTGGAAATGGTCAAATTGAATTAATGGAAACTCTAACTGGTGAAAAAAAATGTCAATATGATAAAGAAATCTTATTTGATAACAAACCAATAGGTTTTAAAGGAGTTCAAGAAAGAAGAGATCTGGGAATAGAAACAATTCCTGAGGAAAGAAATTTTCATGCTAGTGTTCCTGACTTAAGATTACATGAAAATACTTTTCTTACTTGCCATCAAAAATATTTTGCAACAAAAAATTTCTTTTCTTCTTTATTTATAAACCCGCAATATAGCTTAGATGAAAGTATAAGAATAATAGAAGATAATGATGTTAGATGTCCTGAAAAAAATCCCTTTGCAAGTCAACTATCTGGTGGAAATTTACAAAAATTTATTTTAGGAAGATCATTAGCATCAAACCCTAAAGTAGCAATTTTTTCACAACCAACATGGGGTGTTGATATAGGAGCAGCAACACTGATTAGACAAAAATTACTTAATATAGCAAATGATGGTAAAGCAGTAATTTTAATCAGCCAAGATTTAGAAGAGATATTTCAATTATCCGATAAAATCAGTGTTATTAGTAATGGTTATCTTAGTGATATAAAATCCATAAAAGATATATCTGCAATTGATGTAGGATTGTTAATGGGATCAAATTTAAATAATTCTAACGAAAACAAAATAATTTAATGATTGTATTTACTCCTAGGAATAAAATTTCTAAAAATTGGATTTTTTTAGCTCCAATCTTATCTATATTTTTAACAGTCATTTTAGGTGGGTTTATATTCACGTTTCTGGGATATAATCCAGGAGAAACATTATATCACATTTTTATATCTCCTTTTACAAGAATTGATCGAATAAGTGATGTTTTTGTCAAAGCCTGCCCTTTAATTATAATTGGAACAGGTTTAATTTTTTGTTTCAAAGCAAATGTATGGAATATAGGAGCAGAGGGTCAATTTATTATAGGCGCCCTTCTAGCTGGATCTTTTGGATTGTTATTTCCAGAAATGGATACGAAGTTTTTGCTTATGATCATGTTATTTATTGGTTTTTTAGGTGGGGCATTATGGGCATTTATTCCAGCAATATTAAAAACAAAACTTAATGTTAATGAAATTCTTGTAAGCTTAATGTTAGTTTATGTAGCCATGTTATTAATTGATTTTGTAGTTAGAGGACCTTTAAGAGATCCAATGAGCTTTGGTTTTCCATTGACAAAGGCATATCCAGAAGGAGCTTTGATAAATAAAATACCTATCCCTGGAATTGGATTCCTTGGCCAACTACATTATGGTGTAATGTCTATTTTTATTTTGGTGCCTATAGCATGGGTTATTATTAATAAAACATTATTAGGGTTTCAAATTAAAGTATTAGGGTCTGCACCTAAGGCTACTAGCTTTGCAGGCTTTAAAGAAAAAAGAATTACTATAATAGTTCTATTATTATCCGGTGGACTAGCCGGTATTGCTGGAGTAATAGAGGTCTCAGCAAATATGGGACAATTACAACCTGAAATATCATTTGGATACGGTTTTACAGCAATTATTGTAGTTTTTTTAGGACGTCTCAATCCCATTGGTATTATTTTAGCAGGTATAATAATAGCTACAGTAAAGCTTGGTGCAGATAATGCGCAAATGGCTATAGGAATTCCTAAAGTAGTGACAGGTCTATTTGAAGGAATTTTATTGTTTTTTCTTCTTACTGGTGAAACTCTTCAAAAGTATCAAATAGCTTGGAAAAAATATGGGAGCTAAAAACGAATGGATGCACTAATATTAACTATAATTGCAACATCAATTCCTTTATTATTAGCGGCTAGTGGCGAACTTATAGCTGAAAAAAGTGGTGTGTTAAATCTAGGCGTTGAAGGCATGATGCTTTCTGGAGCTGTTGGAGCATTTGGAGCTGTGTTATGGCTTGGAAACCCGTATTTTGGAATAATAGCCGGAGCAATATCTGGAATACTAATGGCTTCAGTTTTTTCAATTTTTACAATAAACCTTATGACTAACCAAGTTGCTACAGGACTTGGATTAACTATTTTTGCTACAGGCTTTTCTGGTTTAGCTGGAGCTCCTTTGGTAGGTAAAACAATACCATATTTGCCTAAAATAGAAATTTATCTACTATCTGATATTCCTTTAATTGGTAATATTTTTTTTAAACAGGATCTTCTTGCTTACATATCAATTCTCTTAATTATTTTAATAACTATTTTTTTAAATTCAACTAAACCTGGTATTGTGTTAAGAGCTGTCGGAGACAATCACAATAATGCTCACTCAATAGGCTATCCTATAAAAAAAATACGATGGCTTGCAACTTGTTTTGGAGGAATGTGTGCGGGATTAGGTGGAGCTTATATCCCTCTAATATTAACTCCACATTGGTCAGAGGGTATGACATCTGGAAGAGGATGGATTGCGATAGCATTAGTAGTTTTTGCTTCATGGATACCTTGGAGGATAATTGTAGGAGCATTGCTTTTTGGTGGTATTACTATTGCTCAATTTGTAGGGCAAACAAGAGGATGGCCAATACCATCACAAATTTTATCTATGATGCCGTATATAGCTACAATTATTGCACTAACAATGATCTCAGGTAGGTTTTCTAAAAATAAAAGCATTGTACCAGCATCACTTGGTAAACCATTTGTAGATGTAACGTAAATTTGACTAATAAAAGAACAATTAATAATAATAAATAAAAACTTATTGTTATTTAAAATATAAACTATAAAATTTAAAAAAAAATGAGGGAAAATAATGAAAAAAATTTTAATATTGATATCTATTATAATAGTAGGTGTTTTAGCATATTTATTTAATGAAAATAAAACAGTAACAAAAGTTTCATCAGATATATCAACATCAACTAAAGTAGGATTTGTGTATTTAACTACACCAGGTGATCATGGTTGGACTTATGCTCACGAGCTTGGAAAACAACAGGTAGAAAATCATTTTGGTAAAAAAGTAATTACTACTGTTGTTGAAAATGTTCCTGAAGGACCAGATGCAATAAGAGTTATTAGAGAACTAGCTCAGCAAGGCAATGAAATAATATTTACAACTTCGTTTGGGTATATGGAACCTACTTTAAAGGTAGCAAAAGAATTTCCTAATGTTAAGTTTGAGCATATGACAGGTTATAAAAGAACACCTAATTTAGCGACTGGAAACATTAGATTCTATGAAGGAAGATATGTTCAAGGTGTTGTTGCAGGATTAATGACTAAAACAAATAAAATCGGTTATATTGGTGCATATCCAATTTCAGAAGTCATAATGGGTATTAATGCTTTTGCGCAAGGACTTAAATCAGTTAATGACAAAGCATCAATTTCAGTTGTCTGGGCAAACACTTGGTATGACCCTGTAAAAGAAGCTGATGCAGCTAAAGTACATATTGCAGAAGGGGCTGATATTTTAGCTCAACATACAGATTCACCTGCTGTGTTACAAATAGCTGAAAAAAATAAAATTTTTGGATTTGGTCAATCAACTGATATGTCTGCATTTGCTCCAAAAGCACAATTATTTGCATCTGTTAATAATTGGGGCCCTTACTATATTGAGAAAATTGAAGCTCTTAGAAATGGTCAATGGAATACTGGAGAAGCACCTGACCATTGGACTGGTAATAAATGGGGAGGATTTTCTACTGAAATGTTACAACTTTCTGAGTTTAAAAACATGCCAGATGAGGTGGTTAAAAAAGCTGAAGAAGTGATGAATGAAATCAAATCTGGTAAACTAAAAATTTTTGCAGGCCCGTTAATTGATAATAATGGGAAAGAAATTTTGCCCGCTGGAAAAGTAATGGATGATGGAGGCCTTTGGGGAATGAATTACTATCTTCAAGGTGTGGATGGTAAAATACCAGGTTAATTAAACATAACTAACTAACTAACTAACTAACTAACTAGTTAGTTAGTTAGTTTTATATCAAAGGTAACTGGCTATTATTAACATGACAATTATAGTGTTTTAATGTTTTTAAAATTTTTATTTATCATAATATTTTCTTCACTTAATAATACTTTAGCGTTTGGATCAATAAAAACTAATGTATTAAAAGTCATAAATCAAATTTCAATTTTAGATATATATGGAAAAAGATACACTTTAACTAAATATCAAAAACTAAAAAATGGGGATTATTTAAAATCAGAGAATTTACCCGCATTACTAATTTTAAATAATAAAACAAAAATATGTTTATCTTCTCATTCGTCTCTAAAAATTAAAAATATTAAGAAAAATGAGCTTAATTTTGAATTAATGAAAGGCATTTTCTACTTTTCAATTCCTAAAACCACAATTGATGTTCATAACATTTATTATTTATCTTATAATATAAAAAATGTTAACAGTGATTTTATCATCAAAAATAACCTTAACTTAGATATAATTAATTATAATCAAACATTAAATTTGAAATTTAAAAACAATCCTCTAATTAATCTTTTACCTTTTTCATATAATACATTATCTGAAAAAGGTGATTTAATAGTATCTAGTAAAGTAGAAAACATTAAAATATTTGAGAAATATTTTTTAGATGGTTGTGTTTCTAAAAAAGAGACTTATAAATCTATTAATAACTTTAAAGATTTACAATATAGATGCGTATCTCAAAATGGCAAGTTAGTTTGTGGAAATCTTTCTAAATAAATCGTTATTAATAGTTTAAATAAATAATTCTTAAAGCAATAAAACTCAAAAGGATTAATATTAATTTATCAAAAGTTTCTTTTGATATCGACTTAGCTATCCAAGATCCTAGTGGCATAAAAAGCATTAAAACAATTGTAGACAAACAACTTATAATTAAAGTTTCAATATTTAAAAATTTATAAAAATATAATGCTGGCATTTGGAATAAAGACATTACACCAAAATATACAGAAATTGTAGGTATAAACTGATTGCGCTCAAGCTTCATTGAGTTTAGAAAAGTTAGAGAAATTGGAGCAGACAAACCAGCTGCTCCTTGTAAAACACCACCTCCAGCTCCCATAAGAAAAACTAACTTTTTAGCTTTTGTATAATTTAATTTCCAAGTAGGAATAATTAATTTTAAACTTATATATATTAAAATTATAAATGCTACAGCTAATGTTAACGTCTTAATTGAAAGGTTTGCTAATAATATAGTTCCTAATAATGCTCCTAACCCTCCTCCTAACGCAAAAGAAACTGTAAAAAATCGAGGCATTATTGTTTTTCTAAATTGATACAATTGACCAATATTAGTTAATAAATTTGGGATAACCATAATTACAACAGCCACTCTTACATCATAGAAAGCTGCAATAACAGGAATAGTTATTATGGGAGCACCTGCTCCCGTAGCTCCTTTTAATATTCCACCAAGAGCAAAGGCAACCAATATTGCAATGATTATAATTGGGTCAAACATCATATTACAACATGCTTTATAATTTCAATATTAATTTACCAAAATGTTTATTTTCTCTCATACATGTTAGAGCATACTCTACGTCTTCAAATTCAAATGTTTTATCAATAGGCAATGAAAAATTTCCTTCTAAAATCAAATTTTTAAAATCATTCCACATATTTGAATACACATTTCTAATTTCATCTAAAGATCGTGTCCTAAAAGTTACACCTTTGTAGTTAATTCTTCGTAAAGCATGTAAATCACAATTAAAATCTGTAATACCCCCAGCTAATCTGCCAACATTAACTATATTACCTTTTATTTTAGTAGCTAACATATTTTGGTTAACAGTATAACCAGAAAGCTGATCAATTATAAGGTCAACACCTTCTCCGTCAGTATGATTTAGAACTTGATTTACCCATTCGGAATTCTTTGAGTCGACAACAACATCAGCTCCAATTTCTTTAAGTCTATTATGTTTTTCTATTTTAGTAGAACTACCAATAACAATTTTTGCACCTTTATACTTTCCAATTTGCAAACCCATCAATCCAACACCTGAACTTGCACCTTGAATTAAAATTGATTGTCCTTTTTTGAAATCTCCAGCAGTTATTATAGCGTTATGCATAGTTGCTAGAGCAATTGGCAGAGTACTTGCTACATCAAAATCCATATTATTGTCTGGAATTTTAATTACTCTACCCCAATCAGTGATTGCATATTCTGCCCATGCAGATGTACCTGAACACATAACTCTATCACCAATTGAAAAACCATTGACTTCACTTCCAAACTCTATGATTTCTCCTGAGAACTCCATTCCAACAATCGTCCCAGAGCCTCCAGATGATCCATGAGCGCCGCCATCAGCAACCATTAAATCCGCTCTATTCAAACCACATGAAAACACTTTGATAAGAACTTCATTTTTTTTAGGTATAGGAATTTCAACATCTAAAATTTCTACACCATTTTTAGCTACTACAACGGCTTTCATGAATCTTCCTTAAATATTTATTGAATTATTTAAATTACAATCTAGCTTCTTTTAATTTATTAGCTATTCCCTCAGAATATATTCTAACATCACTCGCTAATGTGGCTAGATGATATCCATTAGATAACTTTTCTTTTAAGTATGCAGGAGATAAACAATGTATTCCAACTTTTATATTATTCTTAATACAAGCATCTTCAATCCTTTTTATTGCATCTATCATCTCAGGCTCTACCCTATCTAAACCAGGCTTGAAACCCATTGAAATACTCAAATCAGATGGTCCAATATATATTCCAGTCAAACCTTCTGTTGCTGCAATTTTTTCTACGTTTTCTAAAGCTTCAACTGTTTCTATCATTGCTAATGAAATTATATTTTCATTAGCTTCATCATGATATCCTGCACCATGAACCATCATTGCTCTTGTTGGCCCCGAACTCCTATAACCGACTGGAGCATACTTTGTTGCACCTACAAAGTTAATAGCATCTTCAGGTGTATTAATCATTGGACAAATAATACCAAGTGCACCAGCATCCAGTGATTTCATAATAATTCCAGGTTCATTCCATGGAACTCTAATCATAGGTGTCTTATTAGAACCAGATATAACCTGAAGCATATTCAGAGCTACTTGATAGTCAACTAATCCATGCTGCATATCAATTGTTATAGAATCAAAGTCATTCATTGACATCATTTCAGCAGTAACTGTATTAGGAATTGAACACCATGCGTTTATGGCACCTTTTCCATCTAACCAACATTTTCTTAGCGATTGTTGTTTCATAATTTTATCTCCTATAAAACTTGTTTATTTATAATAACTTCTGGGTCTACTTTATTGTCGAAAACATCTAGCACATTCTGAACTGCTTGTTTTGACATCCTTATTGTTGCTTCTATTGTAACACCTGCTATGTGAGGAGATAGCAAGATATTATCTAATTCAAATAAAGGATTAGAAGATGTAGATGGCTCATCATCATAAACATCTATTCCTGCGGCTCGTATTTTTTTTGTTTTTAAAGCATCATATAAATCTATTTCATTAATGATACCGCCTCGAGCACAATTAATAATAAAAGACGTATTTTTCATCATGTCAAATTCATTTTGAGAAAACATATCTGTTGTTTCTTCATTTTTTGGACAATGTAAAGTTACAGCATCCATTTTAGGCAAAATATCTTTATAGTTTTTAACAAACAATGCACCAGCTATTTCGATTTCGGAGGCATCAACATAAGGATCATAAACATATACATTCATATCAAATGCTAAAGCTCTTTTAACTAACTTAGATCCAATTCTACCATACCCCACAACGAGTAAGTTTTTACTAGCCAGATCCCAAGCCTTAATATCCCAACGAGAACTCCAATCAGCTTTACGAGCAAATTGATCATAATAAAAAACATTTTTTGATAGAGCTAGCAACATAAACATTGCATGTTCTGCAACTGAAATCATATTAGAATGTGTAGCTATTGCTAGCGGTATACCGCAATCATTTAAAGCATCTACGTCAATTGAATCATAGCCAACACCATGCCTAGAAACAATAGAGAGATTTTCAGCGTTTTCAATTATTTTTCTTGATATATTTGCTGTTCTAACTGTAATACCAT
>CAJJBL010000083.1 GCA_905182395.1 alpha proteobacterium SCGC AAA536-G10
TAACACAGCAACATCAATAGGATCTTATTTTTCTTCAATGTTAGATCAATCTATGAATTGGAAAGATGCAGAGCGTTTATGTTCTAAATGGGGAGGTCATTTTGCTTTAAAAGGAATTATGAGTGTAGAGGATGCGAAAAAGGCAGTTGATATTGGTTGCACCGGTATAATGGTTTCTAACCATGGTGGACGTCAATTAGATGGAGCTAGAGCACCATTTGATCAATTGGCAGAAATTGTTGATGCTGTGGGAGATAAAATTGATGTTATTTGTGAAGGAGGTATTCAAAGAGGAACACATATTTTGAAGGCTTTGTCAGTTGGAGCCAAAGCTTGTTCAGGTGGAAGAATGTATCTTTATGCTTTAGCAGCTGCAGGACAAAAAGGGGTTGAACGGGCTTTAAATCTATACCGTACGGAGTTAGAAAGAGATATGAAATTGATGGGATGTACAAATATTAAACAGCTTAATAGATCAAATATTAAGTTTAGATAATTTTAAAAAATGAAATTCTTAAATTTTAAAAGAGCGGCAGATATTTTTTTAATTAGTTCTGTTCCCATAGTATCATGGAGCGCTTCAAGACCAAACATTTTCAAACCAAATTTTAATACATTTTTTTTTCTTTGTATTGGATTATTCATTTTTGGTTTAGGTGAGAGTATTTTAGTTGTTTCTCAATATGGAGCAACTCCCTGGACTGTGTTAGCAGAGGGTGTTGCAAAGAAAGTCAATATAGGGATTGGTTTTTCAACTTTTATCATTAGCGTCACTGTTCTGGTTTTTTGGTATCCTCTTAAAATAAAACCAGGATTAGGAACTATAATGAATATCATTATCATTGCTATGACAATGGGTGTATTTATTCCATTACTATCCTTTTTTAATGAAATTTTCAATGGACTTTTTTTAGCTATTTTAGGGACATTTCTTGTTGGTTTTGGTTGTGGCATTTATTTAATTGCTAACCTTGGTCCAGGAACAAGAGACGGCTTAATGACAGGTATTGCCAAAAATTATAATAAACCTATTAGTTTTGTTAGATTTAGCATTGAGTTTTTTGTTGTTTTTCTAGGATGGATTTTAGGAGGAACTTTAGGAATTGGCACTATAATTTTTGCAATTGGCATTGGTCCTTCTGTATCATTAAGTCTTAAAATAGTTTCTTATTTAAATAAGTAAACTTATAAGGTTTTAATTAAAAGAGAAAAGCCGAGTATGATTAAGGTTACTAATATACAGGTTCTAAATTGTTTTTGATTAATTTTATCTCTTATTTTTGTACCTATTTGTTGAGATATAAATGCTGGAATTATAAGTGCTAAACTTACAATTAAATCTTGTTTTGTTGCAAAGCCGTAATAAATTAGGGAACCATATAATGGAAATGAACCAATAAAATACATCGTCGAAACTGTTCTTATAAATTTTTCTTTTGGCAGATCTGCTGCTACTAAATATGCCAGCATTGGAGGGCCATAAAATGTTGATAATCCTCCTAAAATACCAGATCCAAAACCAATAAGTATTGTTATAGTTTTTTCCCAACTTTTTTTAATATTTTGAATTTTTATACCAAAACAGTTTACTAAAGCTGCAAAAATAATTGAAACTGCAATGATTTGAGTAATTGTGTTAATATTAATTTCTAGTATTAAACGGGCACCAATTATCAGTCCGACAATGAGGCTTAAAAACATTGGAAGAAATCGATAACTACTAACACCTTCTTTAAATTTTATTTGCAAAAAATTTGTTAATAATATGGGTGCACAAAGAAGTATCATTGCAGTTGTTGCAGGCATTGCAAATGCAATTATTGGTAAAGCTACCATAGGCATTCCGAATCCTAGAGTACCTTTAACTATGCCTCCACAGAAAACTGCAGCTATTATAATTATAATTAATGTTGGATCAGAATACATTGTGAATCATGAAAAAAATATGTTAATTTATTAGATATTTGTATTATAAAAATTAACATGTAAAGCTTTTTTTATTTCTTTAAGAGTAATTATGAAAAACATTATTAAATTTCTTCAATCAAGACGATCCATAACAGCAAAAAATATGATAGATCATAATATTAATGAAGATGATTTAGATACCATATTAAATTGTGGAATTAGAGTGCCTGATCATGGGGCATTAAATCCTTGGAAATTAATTGTAATCAAAAATAATGCAAGGCTTAGGATTGGAAATGATATATTAGCTAAAGAATTTAAAATTAATAATCCCGAAGCAACTGAAGAAGAATTAGATTACGAAAGAAAGAGATTTTGTAGAGCTAATGTTATAATTGCAGTTCTTTTTAAACCTGTTTCTCATCCTAAAATTCCTTTATGGGAGATGGAATTATCTTCTGGTGCAGTATGTACAACGCTTCTTATAGCTGCTCAGTCCTTAGGTTATGCTGCACAATGGTTAACTGAATGGTATGCTTATAGTAAAGCTATAATCATAGAACTAGGAGGTAACCCAGATACAGATAAAGTTGCTGGGTTCATTTATATCGGGAATAAAGAAAAAGATCCAATTGAAAGAAGGCGGCCTAAAAAAGAAAATGTAATAGATTTTTTAATAGAGTAATCTTAAAAACTTTCTGCATACAAACATTTTTCAAAAATATCGCTATCTACATTTCCACCCGAAGCAATAACTAAAACATTTTTATTTTTTATGTCGATTTTTTTTGAAATAGCAGCTGCTAATGCAACAGCTCCTCCTGGTTCTAAAACAATTTTAAAATATTTATATGCAATTTTCATAGCTATTAATGATTCAGTATCACTGACTGAAATTCCACCGCTTAAATTCTTTCTATTAATTTCAAAAGTTATATTGCCAGGTTTGTTTGCTAATAAGGCATCACATATTGATAGATGCTGCATTGTATTTTCAACAATCATATCAGCTTCAAGTGATTTTTTAGTATCATCAAAATTTTCAGGTTCAACAGAATATATTTGAGCATTAGGATAGTTTGCTTTTATTGAGGTGCTTACTCCGGCTATTAAACCACCACCTCCACAGCAACATAATACAATATCTGGGATAACATTGATTTCTTTTAATTGTTCTACAGCCTCTAACCCAGCGGTTCCTTGACCAATAATAACATTCACATCGTCAAAAGGTGGAATAATTATAGCATTTTGTTCTTTTGCAATAGCTTTTCCTATCTCTTCACGGTTTTCAGTATTTCTATCATATTCTACTATCTTGGCACCCCAAGCGATTGTTCCATTTAATTTAGTTTTAGGGGAGTCTTTGGGCATTACAATAGTAGCTTCACGTTCAGTGATATTTGCTGCTGCAGCAACAGCTTGAGCATGGTTTCCACTCGACCATGCAACCACTTTTTTTACATCTGCTGGTAATTGAAGTATAGTATTCATTGCTCCTCTAAACTTAAATGCACCAATAGTCTGTAAATTTTCAGCTTTAATATATATATTTGATTTTAATTCTTTGTTTACATGATCTGATTTTAATAATGGAGTTCTAACGATTTTACCTTTTAATCTTTTGGCAGCTTTAATTATAGCATCGTTTGTAACCATTTCTATCATTTGAATTGTTTTCCCTTAAATAAAATAAAATTCTTAAACTTGTTAATTTTGAATGAAATAGTTATGATATGCAATCATTATTCATAATCTAGAGGTTATCATGTTATTTCACAGTTCTTACACAGCTCTTTTAACTCCTTTTAAAGATAATCAGGTAGACTTTGAGGCTTATCGTAAATTAATAGATTTTCAAATTGAGAATGGAACTAATGGATTAGTTCCTGTGGGGACTACAGGAGAGTCTCCTACTTTATCTCATGATGAACATAAAAAATTAGTTGAAGTGTGTATCGATCAATCAAATAAGAGAGTTCCTGTTATGGCTGGGGCTGGTTCCAACTCAACTGCTGAAGCAATTGAATTTGTTAAGCATGCTTGTGAAGCTGGAGCAGATGGTGTTTTAGTTGTAACACCTTATTATAATAAGCCAACTCAATCTGGTTTGTTGGCACATTATAATGAATTATTAAAACATTCTACAAAACCAATAATTATCTATGATATACCTGGCCGTTCAGTTATTCAGATGAGTGATAATACTATGGCTAAATTAGCTGAAAACGAATTAATTGTAGGGGTTAAAGACGCAACAGCAGACTTAGCTAGACCAACTAGATTACAAAACCTTATTAGTGATGATTTTATTCAATTATCTGGTGAAGATGGAACTGCTTTAGCTTATCTTGCAGCGGGAGGCCATGGTTGTATTTCAGTTACTGCGAATATTGCTCCAAAGCTTATTTCTAAAATGCATAGTGCATGGAAGTCAGGAAATATATCTTTATGCCAAGAGATTAATAAAAAGCTTATGCCTCTGCACGATGCATTGTTTTGTGAAACTAGCCCAGGCCCTTTAAAATATGCGGCATCTTTGCTAGGTATCTGTTCTCATGAAGCAAGATTGCCAATAGTAGATATTGAAGATAGCAGTAAAAAAAATGTCAAAAAAGCACTTGAAATAACTGGTTTATTGTAAAGTATAAAACTAAATGAAACAAAAAGATTCTAAAGGTATATCTCATGGTAGGGTTGCTGAGAATAGGCGCGCAAAATTTGATTATGCAATTTTAGAAACTATTGAAGCAGGCATTGTTTTATTAGGAAGTGAAGTTAAAAGTTTAAGATTAGGAAGAGCTAGCATAGCAGAATCCTATGCTACAGAAGAATCTGGTCATATTGTGTTAATTAACTCAAATATACCTGAGTATAGCTCAGCCGCATCTGGTCAAAACCATGAGCCTAAAAGAATTAGACGGTTATTAATTCATAAAAAAGAAAGAAATAAAATCTTTGGTAAAATTAAAAAAGAGGGTTGTACAATAGTTCCTCTAAGTCTTTATTTTAATCAAAAAGGGCTTGCCAAAATATCTCTTGCTATTGCTGAAGGAAAAAAGAAAGTTGATAAAAGAGAAGTTATAAAAAAAAGAGATTGGGATAGAGAGAAGCATAGGTTATTAAAAAATAACAATTAAAATATTTGTATTAACTTTAAAATTAACTACTAAGGAGAATATGAA
>CAJJBL010000084.1 GCA_905182395.1 alpha proteobacterium SCGC AAA536-G10
TATTGAGAAAATAGATGAAATAGAAAAAACAACAAAACACGATGTTATTGCCTTTTTAACTAACTTATCTGAATACATTGGGGATGAGGCAAGATTTATTCACCAGGGAATGACCTCATCAGATGTATTAGATACTACTTTATCAATACAATTAAAAAAAGCTTCTGAAATTTTATTAAATGATATTAATAAATTACTTACAGCTCTTGAAAAAAAAGCTATGGAACATAAACATACAATTACTATTGGTCGGTCACATGGTATACATGCCGAGCCAATTACATTTGGTTTAAAATTAGCTGGTTATTATGCTGAATTTAAAAGAAATAAAGAAAGATTAATTAACGCTAAAAAAGAAATAAGCACATGTGCTATTTCAGGTGCAGTAGGTACTTTTGCACATATTGATCCCTTCGTAGAAAGTTATGTTTCAAAAAAATTAAATTTAGAACCTGAAGAAATTTCAACTCAAATTATTCCGAGAGATAGGCATGCTATGTTTTTTTCTACGCTAGGTGTTATCGCTTCAAGCGTAGAACGTTTGGCAACAGAAATAAGACATCTTCAAAGAACAGAAGTAAGAGAAGTTGAAGAGTACTTTGCACAAGGTCAAAAAGGATCTAGCGCAATGCCACATAAAAGAAATCCTGTTTTGACCGAAAATTTAACTGGGTTGGCAAGAATAGTCAGATCATCTGTAACACCAGCTTTAGAAAACGTTACTTTATGGCATGAAAGAGATATATCCCATTCTGCAGTTGAAAGAATGATAGCTCCTGATTCGACAATAACACTTGATTTTGCTCTAAACAGGTTAACTTCAGTTATTGATAATTTACTAATATACCCTGAAATAATGTTATCTAATTTAGAAAAGCTAGGAGGACTAGTCCATTCTCAACAAGTTTTACTTGCTTTAACTCAAAAAGGAGCGAGCAGAGAAGATGCATATGAAATGGTTCAAAGTAATGCAATGAAAGTATGGGAAACCCCCGAAGCCACTAGAAAAAATGTATATAAAAAATTACTTAAGAATGACCCAAAAGTAAAAAATTATCTTGATGAAATTGAAATTGATAAATTGTTTAATTTAAATCAGCATTTTAAACATATTAATACTATTTTTGATCGCATTTTTTCTAATGAGAAAGAATAAAGCTATGACAAAAAAGAAAATTATTTATGAAGGAAAAGCTAAGACAATTTTTGAAGGACCTGATTCAAACACAATAATTCAGTATTTCAAAGATGATGCAACTGCAAATAATGCAGAAAAACACTCTATAATTAATGGTAAAGGTGTTTTAAATAATGCTATCTCTGATTATCTAATGCAAAAAATAACTGATATTGGGATACCAACTCATTACATAAAAAAACTTAATATGAGAGAACAACTTGTAAGAAAAGTTGAAATTATACCTGTTGAATTTGTGGTTCGCAATATAGCAGCTGGATCAATTGTAAAGCGTCTTGGATTAAAAGAAGGACAATTATTTTTTAGACCTTTGGTAGAGCACTATTATAAAAAAGATGAATTAGGTGACCCTTTAATAAATGAAGATCATATTATTAACTTTGACTGGGCAACTAGAGATGAACTAGATGAAATGCAAGAATATGGCCTAAGAATTAATGATTTTTTAAGAGGTGTATTTTTAGGTATCGGCTTAAAGCTTGTTGACTTTAAAATTGAATTTGGTCGTTATTTTTCAGAAGATGGCAATTCAATATTATTGTTAGCTGATGAAATTAGTCCTGATAACTGTAGATTGTGGGACATAAAAACTAATAATAAAATGGACAAAGATTTATTTCGACAAGATATAGGTGGATTAAAAGAAGCCTATCAAGAAGTAGCTAATAGACTGGGGATACTTCCTGAAAAAAAAACTTACTCAAGTAGTAAAACTGAAATAGTAAAGTAAAGTGAGCTTACAATGAAAGTAATTATCAATATATCATTAAAAAATGGAGTTCTAGATCCAGAAGGCCAAGCAATTAAAAACTCATTGTTGAATCTTGGATTTAAAGATTTTAACAATATACGAATTGGTAAACAAATAATATTAGATATTGATAAAATCAATAAATCAGAAGTTCTAGAAGAAGCTAATAATATGTGTGAAACAATTTTAGCTAATACGGTTATTGAAAATTATAAAATTGATATTTTAGAGGGTAAATAAATTTTATGCGAACGGCAGTAACTATATTCCCAGGCTCTAATTGTGACAGAGATATGATAATTGCCCTAAAAAAAATAACAGGCAAAACTCCTATTAAATTATGGCATAAAGAAACTGAAGTACCTAATCTAGATTTAATAGTAATACCAGGAGGATTTAGTTTTGGAGATTATCTTAGATGTGGAGCTTTAGCCGCCAGATCTCCTATAATAAAAAGTATTAAAAATCATATTAGCAGAGGTGGAGCTGTACTTGGTGTATGTAACGGGTTTCAAATTTTAATTGAAGCTAAACTTCTTCCTGGTTCCTTAATTAAAAATAAAAAATTACTTTTTACTTGCAAAAAAACATTATTAGAAATCCAAAATACCCTTCCAAGCCCTTTTTGTTCAGGATTTAAAGTGGGCACAACACTAGAAATTCCTGTTGCTCACAATGAAGGCAATTTTTTTGCCTCTAAAGAAATGGTTGAAAAATTAGAAGGTGAAGGAAGAATAGCCTTTAAATATAAACAAATTAAAAATAATAAGAATAGTTTTAATCCAAATGGTTCCTTAAATGACATAGCTGGTATTTTATCAAAAAATGGTCGTGTTTTAGGAATGATGCCTCATCCTGAAAGAGTGATAAATAAATTTCAAGGTGGAATTGATGGATTAAAATTTTTAAGCACAAGTATAGAACATCTAGTTGGTTAAATAATGAAAAACGAAGATTTAAAACTAAATAAAAATATAGATTCTGAACTTCTAAAAGTTAACAAAAATGAATATTTTGTTCAACAAACCAGTAATCTAAAAGCAGCATTAGAAATGGGTTTAACAAAAGAAGAATTTGAACTAATTTGTAATAAAGTAAAGAAAATTCCTAACAAAACTGAATTAGGAATTTTTTCTGCAATGTTTTCAGAACATTGCTCATATAAAAGTTCAAAAAAATGGCTTAAAACTATGCCGACTAAAGGTAGTCACGTTATTCAAGGACCTGGAGAAAATGCTGGGGTTATAGATATTGGTGATAATTTAGCTATAGTTTTTAAGATAGAATCTCATAACCATCCTTCTTTTATTGAGCCTTACCAAGGATCTGCGACAGGCGTAGGTGGAATATTAAGAGATGTGTTTACAATGGGTGCAAGACCTATTGCTCTTTTAAATGCATTGCGATTTGGCTCTATAGATCATCCATTAACTAAACATCTTCTTTCTGGTGTTGTAAGAGGTATCGGTGGCTATGGAAACTGTATAGGAATCCCAACAGTGGGTGGTGAAACTGAATTTAATAAATCTTACGATGGAAATATATTGGTAAACGCCATGGCTGTTGGGTTAGCTAAAAAAGATCGAATTTTTTATTCAGCCGCAACTGGATCAGGTAATCCTGTAGTATATGTAGGAGCTAAAACTGGAAGAGATGGTATTCATGGTGCAACAATGGCATCTGCTGAATTTACAGAAAATAGCGCAGAAAAAAGACCAACTGTTCAAGTTGGAGATCCTTTTACTGGTAAATTACTTTTAGAAGCTTGTTTAGAATTAATGAGCACAGACATTGTTTTATCAATCCAAGACATGGGAGCTGCAGGTCTTACTAGTTCGAGCGTTGAAATGGCCTCTAAAGGAGGTTTAGGTATGTTTTTAAACTTAGACTTAGTCCCAACTAGAGAAGAAAAGATGACTAGCTATGAGATAATGTTATCCGAGAGCCAAGAAAGAATGTTAATGGTTTTAAAGCCTGGATCAGAAAATCAAGCAAAAGCTATTTTTCAAAAATGGGACTTAGATTTTGCTACGATAGGTGAAGTGACAAATACAGGAAGATTAATACTTAATAAAGATAATCATGTTGCTTGCGACATTCCTATAGCACCATTAGTAGACGATGCTCCAGAATATGATAGACCTTATGAAATAATTAGAAATAAACTAATTTCAACTTCAAAAGAAATAGCTGTAAATAAAACAATAAATGAAATTTTAACAAAATTTTTTCAAAACCCTAATATGGCAAGTAAAAGATGGCTTTGGGAACAATATGATAGTTCAGTAATGGCTGACACAGTTTTATCTAATGGTAATAGTGATGCTTCAGTAGTTAGAATTCATGGAACTGAATCTAAAAAATCCTTAGGTAAAGGTATCTCCATGACAACAGATTGTACACCAAGATACGTCAAATCTGATCCAATAATTGGAGGTATGCAAGCGGTATGTGAAGCAGCAAGAAATATAGTTTCAACAGGAGCAAAACCTTCAGCAATCACTAATAATTTAAATTTTG
>CAJJBL010000085.1 GCA_905182395.1 alpha proteobacterium SCGC AAA536-G10
AAGATCATACTCGAACATTTTAAAAACTTTCTTTTTATAAAAGTAAAAATTGAATTGTTTGTAATAATAATATTTTTACATTAATATGTATATAATTTTAATATTTAAGGGGATATTTATGTCATCTATATTAACAAATTTAAGAAGCACTATTATAGCCGGTTTTATTTTAGCGTTTATTTTAATTTTTACTCTTTCTCAAGGCTCATTTGATCAAACTGCCTTTAATATGTGGCTTTTAAGATGGCTTCATGTTCTTTCAGCAATAATGTGGATTGGAATTTTATATTATTTCAATTTTATCCAAATGCCTAACATGGCTAAAATTCCAGATGAACAAAAGCCAGCAATAAGTAAGATTATCGCACCAGCAGCTCTTTTTTGGTTTCGTTGGGGAGCGGTTGCAACAGTAGTAACTGGATTAATATTAGCACATTTAAACGGTTATTTACATACCGCAATGACTTTTTCTGATGTTAACTGGCCAATAGGAGTTGGTATGTGGTTAGGTATAATTATGTTTCTTAACGTTTGGGGTATAATATGGCCAAACCAGAAAAGAGCATTAGGTATTATTGAAGTTGATGCAGAAGCAAAAGCAAAAGCTGCGAGAACTGCAATGTTATTTTCAAGAGTTAATACAATGCTTTCAATTCCTATGCTTGTTGCAATGACTGTTCAACAAAACCTTTTTTCATAATTTAATTAAATAAAGGGTATTAAAATATTAATACCCTTTATTATTTATCTAATCTTATAGCCATATTCCAAAAATCAATTTCTAAAAGTACAGATGTTTTAAAAATTTTATTCATTTTTTTCCATTTATAAGTATTTTTAAAATTATTCCCTAACCTATAAATTACAGCATTATCTATTAATTTGGATACTTCAAAGCATATTTTTTGATATTCAGAACTAGAATATGTTTCAAGCCATTTTTGAAACATAACATTTTGAGGCTTTGAATTTATATTATTGCTTCCTATTTCACCATATCCAAATACACATGGCATTAATGCTGCCATTAAATCTAAAAAGTCACCAGAGTATCCCGCTTCTAGAACATACCTTGTATAGGCAATATTTTGATTCTCTTCTATGGCATTCTCTAATTCAATTTTAGATATTCCATAAGAGCCACATAAATTGACATGAAGATCCATTTCAAAATTAATTAAACCATTAACTGTACTTGCAGAAATTTTCATTTCGTCTAAAGTTTCTGATTTAACTATAGCTAAAGACCATGCCTTTGAGAATTGGATTAAAAACAGATAATCTTGTATTAAATAGTTTAAAAAAGTCTTCTGCTTTAATGTATTATTAGAAAGATCAACTACAAATTTATGTTTTGTATATAAGTTCCAGTTAGTAAGGTTATTTTCTTTTATAAGAGAAAATATTTTTCCATAGGACATTTTTATGGTTTCCTTTATAATTTAAAAATAAAAAATA
>CAJJBL010000086.1 GCA_905182395.1 alpha proteobacterium SCGC AAA536-G10
CAGTTCTATTTGTTGTAACTAAGCTTTCACAAGCTACCCTAGCCTGAGGGTATTTACTTAGCATTAAATCAACAATAGTATCTGAAATTCTATCACATATTTTGTCAGGATGCCCTTCTGAAACTGATTCAGAAGTAAATAAATGTTTT
Organism: alpha proteobacterium SCGC AAA536-G10; assembly: GCA_905182395.1. Lineage (GTDB taxonomy): Bacteria > Pseudomonadota > Alphaproteobacteria > Puniceispirillales > Marisalimonadaceae > CAJJBL01. Next base: position 150 of record CAJJBL010000086.1, read on the forward strand.
GTCATTAAGTAAGCTTTCTATAATGATTCGATTTTTTATTAATTAATAAATTTATAAACAAGATATAAAAAATTGAAATAAAAAATATCCAATCTCCAAACCTTTTATATAGAGTGCTTTTCAAATTTTCAACTAAATGTGAAGTTTTTGTATCTTCTTTGTTTAATTTAATTTTTATAATTTCATTGCCATATGGAGAAATCAATGCAGAAATTCCAGTATTTGCAACTCTAACCAATGGCATACCCAACTCAACAGCTCTAATTTTTGCTAAAGCAAAATGTTGATATGGCCCTATTGTACTCCCAAACCAAGCATCGTTTGTAATATTAATTATAAGTCTAGTTTTATTTGATGCTCTTTTTCTAACTTCACGTGAAAACAAAACCTCATAACAAATTAATGGTAAAACATGCCCTAAATTTGGCAAAGTCATCACCTCATTATTTTTTCCACTTGAAAAATCTGCCTTACTTATAAATTGTGCAATTTTTTTAAAAAGTAATCTGAAAGGAATATATTCCCCAAATGGTACTAAATGAACTTTATTATAAATATATTCTATATTTCCTAATGAATTAATAGAAGCCATTGAATTAAATAAATTTTGATCTTTGATATTTAATAAACCAGTAACTAATGAAGTTTTATTATCTAAGCCAGCTTCTTTTATCGTATTAGTCAACAAACTTAAGTCCCTTGGTATCAAGCCCTCAAAAGCAGTTTCAGGCCATATTATAATACGAAATTTATTCTTATATTTTTTTGAATTAAATTTTGATAATTGTGTAAGTTTTTTTAGATGATTATCTCTCTTCTCTGCATTCCATTTATCTTTTTGTTTTATATTTGGCTGTACAATTGTAATTAATTGTTTGTCATTTATTATTAATTTTTCTCTATGGTGATATCTAGAAAAAGCAGAGTAAAAAATTATAATTATAGGCAGAAACAATATCAAAAATATTAAATATTTATTATCCCAATTACAATACACAATTATAGGCGCCAAACTCACAATTAAAACTATTAAGTTTCCTGTAAAACTTCCTACAAATGAAAAAATTTGAATCGTATATTCATTTGAAGATAATATTATAGATGGCATTAACCAAGGAAAACCAGTAAAAATATTTGCTCTAATATACTCTGCTATAGATAGGGTAATAATTGTTATAAAAATTGAATGCCCTATTCTATTTCCTATATATCTAGAAAACCAAAAAGCTAAAGCCCAAAATAACGCCATTAAACATGGGAGTACAATGATAGCTAGTGGCATTAAAAAGACATGATAAGTATTAGAAACCAAAAAAGCCGAACCAATCCAATACAATCCAAATAGAAACCAACCAAATCCTAAAATCCACCCAGTAAAAAATATTTTTTTTAAGGATTTAATTTTATGAACTATGTAAACGCCTAATCCTAAAATAAAAATTAATGGAGAGATTGAAAAAGGTGTAATAGAAAGTGTTGCTAACCCTCCAATAAAAAAGAGTGTGGAGCAAAGAAAAAAATTATTATTATAAAGTTTTTCCATAAATATAACTAAAGTTTTTTTTGATGAATATTAGATATATCACTTAAACCTCTAATTCTAACTAGTACAATTCTTCTTGGATCTGCATCCAAAATTTCAAATTCAAGACCAGAAGATGAATGCCTAACAACTTCTCCTATTACCGGTACCCTGCCTATTATATTTATAATAAAGCCACCAAGAGTATCAATTTCTTCGTTTAAGTCTTCATCTGTTAAAGAAGTTAAAAAATCTTCTATTAACTCTATCGTAATTCTTGCCTCTACAATTACAGATCCATCCGGCATTTTATCAAGTCTGCATTCAGTCAGAGAATCATGTTCATCTTCAATTTCACCAACCAGTTCTTCAACTAAATCTTCAATAGTTACAAGGCCATCAATTCCTCCATATTCATCAACCACAAGAGCTAGATGACGTCTTTTAATTCTCATCTCATGTAACAAATCTAATAAACTAATTGAAGGTGAAACAAATATTGGTTCTTTTAACAATGATTGTATGTTCTTTTTTTCTTTTAAATATAAATTTGCTAACACATCCTTGATATGGATAATGCCTACAATATCATCTAAACTTTCTCCTCTAACGGGAACTCTACTATGATTAGCAACTATTAACTGCCTTACAATTTCATTAAAATTATCTGACATAGCGACTGATATTATATTAATTCTGGGTACCATTACATCAGATGCTGTTATGCCTTTTAAGCCTGCTAAATTTTTTAATAACTCATTCTCATGACTTAGATTATTTCCTTTTGAATCGTCCGCATTAATTCTTCGAGCAACAAACTGTTCTAATTCTTTATCTATTTCATCTTTTTTTTGTATTTCTTTTTTAAAAAAGAAATTAGATATTACTGAATTTACTAAAGATTTTTTTTTCACTTTTATTCCTATTGTTTATTTAAGTATTATCTAAATAAGGATCAGATATATTTAGATTTTTTAAAATTTTTACTTCTAATGCTTCCATAATTTTTGCTTCATAACTATT
>CAJJBL010000087.1 GCA_905182395.1 alpha proteobacterium SCGC AAA536-G10
TAATCCAAAAACAGAAGCGCTTTTCCCTGTCATTTTATATACTGCTTCTTCTAATGAAAACAATTTCATGTTTCTTGAGTATTTACCTAATACTCTTGGAAAAGTTCCCCAAAGTCTGGGGTGTGGATGTTTGTCACCAGGTATTCCATCTGAACCAATCATAGATCCAGGGAATTTAAGTATTCTATTTAAATCATCATCACCCATTTGAAAATAGATGGCTCCTGCTGGATAAAGTTTATCAATTGTATCAGAAATATTACATCCAAATTTAATAGCCAAATCATTTAAATCTTGTCCTGATACTTCTGGATAATTATCTGACCAAGTCACTAAAACTTTATCAGCTCTTTTTACAAAATCTTTTAATAACATTGTCGAACTTGCTGTATAAGGATAACAATCTAAATCCAAAAAATTATTTTCCTTAGCTTCATTAATTAATTTTAAGGTATCAATACTTTTACCCCAATTAATTCTTCCTGCACATTTATGATGAGATATTACGGTTCTTACTTTTGCATCATTTGTTATTGCTATTGTCTCTTGTACAGATTTAACTACATCTACTCCTTCGTTTCTCATATGAGTAGTAAAGACACCATTAAATTTAGGTAAAACCTTGGCAAGCTCAATGATCTCTGAGGTTGGAGAAGCGTTTGCTGCTGGATATGCCAGTCCTGTAGACAAACCAATAGAACCATCTTCAAGCGCAGTTTCAAGCGCAACTATCATTGCTTTTATTTCAATAGAATCCGCAGGTCTATTAAATTCACCATTCATGGCCTCAACTCTAAGCATTGAATGACCTGTAAGTAACGCAATGTTTACAGAACTGGGTTTAGATTCAAATTCATCCTTATAGTCTTTAACTCTTGGAAATCTAAAAACTTCTGATTTTCCTAACAACGCAATTGGATCAGGAACATCTCCTTTATAGCTAAAAGGTGCTAAACTAATACCACAATTTCCTGCAATACATGTAGTTACACCCTGACTAACTTTTGAAGATAAAGAGGGATCTTTAAATACGTTTTCATCGTCATGAGTATGAACATCAATAAAACCTGGAGATACAATCATATTTAAAGCATTAATAGAGTTTTTTACTGAAAAATTAGATAGAAAATGATTTTCGGAAGGATCTCTTATATCAATATTATCAGGATTAAAGACTCCTATAATTCTTCCTTTATCAACTATTATGTCAGCTTTAAATTTTGGT
>CAJJBL010000088.1 GCA_905182395.1 alpha proteobacterium SCGC AAA536-G10
TTTGGCGGCTCCTCGTCTGGAATTAAAAAAGAACATGAAAAATTAGCCATAACGTTAGGACAAATTATAGCTGAAAATAATTTTGATATAGTCTTTGGAGGAGGTGAAAATGGAATCATGGGAGCAATTGCTAAATCTAGCATTACATTTGGAGCAAAAACAATTGGAATAATTCCAGAACATCTTATAAAAGACGAATTAATAAACACAAACTTTCCTAATCAAACTAATACAGAATTAATTATCACCAAAACTATGCACAAAAGAAAGCAATTAATGTATAGTAAGTCAGATGCATTTTTAATATTACCCGGTGGAATAGGAACTCTTGATGAATGCTTCGAAGTTCTTACTTGGTGTCAATTAAATATTATAAAAAATAAAAATGTAGGAATTATAAATTTTTCTGGTTACTGGGATCCTTTGATTAAACTAATTCATAATATAATAAATGAACAATTCATGAAAATTGAAAATTTAAATTATTTTGAAGAAATAAAAAATATTCAATCATTAAGAAAATTTTTAAAGAGCATTTAATATTTGATTAATTATTATATATTTTCTAGAAGATATATAAAGTGTATGTAATAATTTTTTAATTATGCTTTTATTTTATAAACCATAATTTAATACGAAAAATGAGGAAATAAATGTTAGATTTAATGCATATTGCAAAAACTGAATTTGAAGGAGGTGATTTAAAGGATCTCCTTAATAAGCTTTACTCAGAAACTGATGTAAGGCCTAAAGGTTATCCCGATGCTCTAGTATGGAAAGGTGGCAATCATGATGACAATATTAATCCTATATGCCATTCACTGACCGATGCATATGCTTTATTAGGAACAATAGCTGCAGCTGATATTTTAAATCTTCCATTCTATGCCGTTCCTATGTGGTCTCAAATCAGACATGATACCAAGCTAGAAGCATTAAGTTGGTTTGGAAACATGGAAAACACATCTATAAAATGGTCAACTGCTGGTGATGCATATGTAAATGACAAAACAGGCAATAGAGTAGTAGTAATGGGGAAGTCTGGAAATGCTCCTCTTAGAACACAAGCTGGAGTTTTTTGTAACGTTCGACCTTATGGACCTATTACAGTTGTAAGGTGTATGCCCTGCTTACCTTACTCACAAGACAAATCTAAATTTATAGTAAATGAAAAAACTGGAATTGTTCATACAGAAATGAATACGCCTGGAATTCAAATGGCTTATGCTTGTCGTTTATTTTTAAAAATGATTAATGATACTGGCAAATTGGGAAGAGTAGCATTCAAACCTACCCAAGCAATGGAAGATGGTATAAATGCAGGATTACTAATTTGGTTGCTTGAGGGAACAAAATTTACAGTCGGTCGAAAATGGGCTGTTAATGCTTATGAAGAACATAAAGAAAATATTGATAAAATAATAGCATTACTACCATCTGATTTTAAAAAAGGTATGGAAAGTTGGTCAGGTAAAATAGAACAACACATAGCAGACACAAATTACGGTTTATTGATTTGGGACTTAATAGAAAATCAAGAATGTATTATTTTAGCTACAGACTTAGATGGTGATAGATTAACCGATTTGTTAGCTGACATTTCAGATCCACTAAGAGCTTTTGGACAAAAACTTTTAGAGCATACAAAGAGTAATGTTACAATTGATTCAGCATGGAAGTCAATGGGATATAAAACTGGTAATGGAAGAGATATGACATCAGTAATGTATAGAATGGAAGGTCCTCCTATACATGAACAAACTCTAGGTTCTGCTGATGCTATGTTATTAAGACTTCTCGATGGAGATGAATCTATGGGTGGTTCAAAAAAGCCATATGATCCAAGAATTCATTTTGTATTAATTAAAGATGCTTATATGGATGCCAATCCTAATAATAAAGAATTAGAAATATGGTTAAATAATGTTTTAAAAGAGTTTGATCAAATATATTCAAATCCTAGACCAGGTTTTATTGATGGATACAAAAAATTAAAAAAATCTATAAAGCCTTGGTAACAAAATCAATAGGCAGGACACACCTTTTGTCCTACCTATGACTTTGAATTCAAGACTGGCTCTAATCTATCCATTATTGCATTAATAAAATCTTCATTAGCTGCAAAACATATTCTTAAATGCCCTTCGCCTGATTCTCCAAAGGCAATACCTGGAGCAACTCCTACTTTAGTTTCCACAATGAGTTTTTTAGCAAATTCTAGAGAATTATCCATGCCTTTCACTTTAAAAAAAGCATAAAACGCAGCTTCTGGAACACTGCATTCAACTCTACTCCACGTTTTTAGCCTTGCAAACATAAGATCTCTAGATTTTATTAAATTTAACTTCAATTCATTAGTTATAACTTTATAATTATGTAGTGCTGATAAAAGTCCGTTTTGAAGAAACTCAGGCACTCCAGAAGTTGTTATTTGAACTAATTTTGCTATATGTTCACCGAGTTCTTCAGGATGTGTTAACCATCCTATTCGCCAACCTGTCATATTAAAACTTTTTGAAGCAGAGTTTATAACAATTAAACGATCATTTGGAAGTGAGATTTGAAGAAAACTTGGAGCAACTGTATCATTAAAAATAATTTGATGATAAACTTCGTCGGAAATCAACCAAGAACCAGTTTGACGAATATGATTTAACAATTGATTTTGCTGTTCTTTTGTTATGACCCATCCTGTTGGATTTCCAGGACTATTAATAAATACCATTTTAGTTGATGAAGAAATAGACTTTAATAATAGTTGGAAATCAATATTCCAACCGCTTTTACCTAACGTTAAAGAAACCTCTTTAATCACTCCTTTTTTAAGTAATACTGAAGATTTTATATTTGGCCATACCGGACCAACTATTACTACTTCATCGTTATCCGAAAGAATTAAATCACAAACTAACCTCAACCCCATCATACCCCCGGTTACTACACTATGATTATCTGGCTTTGTATTAATTTTAAAAATTTCATTCATATATTTAGATATTTCTAAACGAAGGTTAGGTATACCATTTTGGAAAGTATAAAATGTTTTTCCTTTAACTAATGCATCTACAGCTTTATCGTAAATAATTTTGTCAGTTGGAGTGTCTCCCTCTCCAAACCAAGCTGGATAGACTTTTTCACCAGTTACAATGGCATGATTTCTACCAAAATTTGCCACTTCCATAATTTCAGTTTCTTTGAATGAAATAATCTCTTTATTAATATTGTTTAACAATTAAAAAGTCACCCTAGTAAATATCAATAATATATTCTTTTAATTTATTAATAGCTTCTTCACTTTTATCAGGCATTGATCCTCCAGATTGCGCCATATCAGGTCTCCCTCCACCACCTTTTCCTCCAAGTAAATCTGAAATGAAGTTAACCATTTTTACAGCATTGTACTTATCTGTAATTTTTTTATCTACTGCTATTACTATAGATGCTTTATTATTAGTTTTACTTATTAAACAAACAATACCACTTTTATTATTTTTTAATAGACTCTCTGCTGATGCTTTTAAATCTTTAATGGGAAGATCTTCAAATATATTATATTCGAAAATTATACCGTTTAAAGTATTTTTAATTGATACATTGCTATCTGTAAAAATATTATTCTTTTTTAGATTATTTAACTCATTAATTATTTTTTTATTATCTAAAACTAATTGTTCAATTTTTTTAGTTATCTGTGAAGGATGAGTTTTTAAAAAATTAGAAATATATTTAATTTTATTTAATTCATTATTATAAAATTTTATTGCTGAAATATTAGTAATTGCTTCAATACGCCTTACTCCTGAAGAAACTCCGGTTTCGGAAACAATCTTAAATGATGAGATTTCTGATGTATTTGTAACATGAGTTCCACCGCATAACTCAACTGACCATGCGTCTCTCTCTTTATTTATTGGCTTACCAATTGATACTACTCTTACTTCGTCACCATACTTTTCTCCAAATAAAGCAATCGCACCTTTATTTAAGGCTTCAGAAGGAGTCATTATTTTTGTAACAACATCTTCATTAGAAACAATTCTATAATTCACTAAATCTTCAATTTCTTTCAAACCTTGATCATTTATAGGTTTTGCATGACTAAAATCAAACCTTAGCCTGTCATGAGTAACTAAAGATCCTTTTTGAGCAACATGAAGTCCTAACTTTTGTCTTAATGCTTCATGTAGTAGATGAGTTGCAGAATGATGTGAACAAATCTGCTTCCGCTTATCTAAATCAATTACTTGAGATACATCATCTCCTGAATTAATTTCTCCTTTAAGAACTTCGATGGAAAATAAAAAAATTGTTTTATCATCTCCAGTTTTTATTTTGGTGCATCCTAAAACTTTAGCATCAAAATCTTTACTTTTTAAATTTCCACTATCAGAAACTTGCCCACCTGACTCTGCATAAAAAACGGTTTCATTAAAAATAATTTCTGCTTTATCACCTAAAATGATTTTTTTAATAACTTTTTGATCTTTAATAATAAGCTCTACTTTTGTATTAATATTATGTTTTTCGTAACCTAAGAATTTAGTAGTAGGAAAATTACTTAATAATTTCAATATATTAGCACTAGTGCTTTTATCGCCTGAACCTGTCCAAGCTTTTCTTGCTTTGTTTTTCTGTTCATCCATAGCTAAATTAAAACCCTTATGATCAACAGTCCATCCATATGATTTCAATACATCTTCCGTTAAATCTACCGGAAAACCATAAGTATCATATAACTCGAAAGCTTTGTTTCCTGAAAAGACGCCTCCATTAACTTTATTATCTACTTCAGCTTTTAATAAACTCAAACCTCTGTCCAAAGTATCTTTAAATTTTAGTTCCTCTTGTTTTATTGTTTCTTCAATAATATTTTGTCCATTTTTTAACTCAGGAAAGGCTTCACACATTTCATTAATTAAAAAGGGAACTAACTTAAAGATTATAGGATCAGTTGAGCCTAACAAATGTGTATGTCTCATTGCTCTTCTCATTATTCTTCTTAAAACATACCCTCTACCCTCATTACTAGGCATAACACCTTCAGCTATAAGAAATGATATCGCTCTTAAGTGATCAGCTATAACTCTATGAGAAACTATGTTATGTTCACTCATATCAAACCCAGTTACTTTTGCCGAAGCCTCAACTAAGTTATTCATCATATCTATTTTATAATTATTGTTTGTATTTTGTAGAACAGCAGCCATTCGTTCTAATCCCATACCTGTATCTATGCTTGGCTTGGGAAGATTAACTCTCTCTTCAACTGATAGTTGTTCATACTGCATGAAAACCAGATTCCATATCTCAATAAATCTATCTCCATCTTCTTCAGGCGAGCCAGGTGGTCCACCATATATCTTTGATCCATGATCATAGAAAATTTCTGAACATGGTCCACAAGGCCCGGTATCGCCCATACTCCAAAAATTATCATTGGTTTTAATTTTAATTATTTTATCATCTTTAAGACCAGAAATTTTTTTCCAAAGCATTTCTGATTCTAAGTCTGTGTGATAAATTGTTACTATTAATTTTTCTTTTGGAATACAAAACTCTTTTGTCAGTAATTCCCATGCATGAAAGATAGCTTTTTCTTTGAAATAATCTCCAAAAGAAAAATTTCCAAGCATTTCAAAGAAAGTATGATGTCTAGCAGTTCTACCAACATTTTCTAAGTCGTTATGTTTGCCACCAGCCCTCAAACATTTCTGCGAGGAAACTGCTTTATTATAAATTCTTTTATCAATTCCAGTGAAAGTATTTTTAAACTGAACCATTCCAGCATTAGTAAATAAGAGTGTTGGATCATTATCAGGAACAAGGTTACTTGAAGTTACAATTTTATGGCTGTTTTTTTCAAAATAATTTAAAAAACTTGACCTTATTGAGTTAACTGTAGTTTTATTTTCATTAGACATGTTTCATACTATATAGTTAATTTTAAAGTTTGATAACATCAAAATTAAAAAAATCAAATCTACAAAAAATATTTATTTACTTTCTTCTTCTTTACTTGCTTGTTCAGGGTTCATCAAAATCTCCTCAACCAATAATGAGTTCCCTTTAATTTTTTCTTCTAGTTCAATTGCTATTTCTACATTTTCTAATAGAAATTTTTTAGCATTTTCTCTACCTTGCCCAATTCTTTGTTCATTATACGAAAACCATGATCCAGATTTCTCAACAATTCCTGCAGCTACGCCTAAATCAATGATTTCACCATTTTTGGAAATTCCTTCACCATACATTATATCAAATTCAACTGTTCTAAATGGAGGTGCTACCTTGTTTTTAACTACCTTAACTCTTGTTTGATTACCAACTATATCATCCTTATCTTTTATTGCTCCAATCCTTCTTATATCCAACCTAACTGAAGCATAAAATTTAAGTGCATTCCCCCCTGATGTTGTTTCAGGGTTTCCAAACATAATACCTATTTTTTGTCTTATTTGATTTATAAAAATTACTAAACAATTTGATTTAGATATTGACGAAGTTAATTTTCTTAATGCTTGGCTCATTAACCTTGCTTGAAGACCCATATGGCTATCTCCCATATCACCTTCTAATTCGGCTCTTGGAACTAATGCGGCCACTGAATCAACAACTAAAACTGATACCGCTCCTGATCGAACTAAAGTATCTGCTATTTCTAAAGCTTGTTCTCCTGCATCTGGCTGAGATATTAAAAGCTCATCTATGTTTACACCTAATTTTTTTGCATAAACAGGATCTAAAGCATGCTCTGCATCAATAAAAGCACAGGTTCCACCAATTTTTTGAGATTCTGCAACAACATGTAAAGCTAATGTAGTCTTACCTGAACTTTCAGGACCATATATTTCAACAATCCTACCCTTTGGCAACCCTCCAATTCCTAATGCGACGTCTAATCCAAGAGAGCCAGTCGATATTGCTTGTATATCCAAATTCATGCCCGAAGTTCCTAACTTCATAACCGAACCTTTTCCAAAGGCTTTATCAATTTGACTTATAGCAGCCTCCAAAGCCACATTTTTATCTTTATCTTGACTAGTCAATTTTACCACCTCAGCGCTCATTTAATTTCTCCTTTTATTGACACATGCTTAAAATACTTTCAACTTAAAAAGTTTTATTCATGTTTTGTTCTTTTGTCAAGTTATGTTCTCTATTTGTTCTTTTATTATTAATTTTGTTATTGCAAAACTCAAGTTGCTCTTATTCAATAAATTAACTTAATCATACTTTAACTATTAAATAAAAATACCAATTCTAATATTAGATACAACAAATTCAAATATATTTTTGAATCAGTATATTTAAAATATATTTGAATATCTGTAAGTTGATTTACAAAGCCTAGTAATCAACTAATTACTATATCTCTGTTAAAATTTATACAAAATATATTTTCAATAGTTTTGTCAATCTCATATTACTATATTAAGTTTTTTTTTGAAAAAATCGATATGAATTTTAAGCTTCATATCCATTCATTTAAATGAATTATTATATAAAAATATTATTTTATTCTTCTTTATAGGCTTTTTCCATTTTTTCATGAAACTCTTGAGCTTCCAAAGATAAAGATGCAATTGGCCTAGCCTTTAGTCGACCTAATCCTATTGGCTCTCCAGTTTCTTCACAATAACCATATGTTTTAAGGTCTATTCTTTTTAAAGCTTCATCAATTTTACTTATCAATTTTCTTTCTCTGTCACGAGTTCGCAATTCTATTGACGCATCAGTTTCCACTTGTGCTCTGTCAGCAATATCAGGCCTTTGAAGACCTTCTTCTGATAGACTTTCTTTTGTATCAGTAGCTCCCTCAAGAAGATTTAGTCGCCATGTCATTAATAACTGCCTAAAAAACTCTAGTTGTTTACTATTCATAAACTCTTCATCATCAGATGGAGTATATGATTCTGGCAAAACCACTCTTGATCCCATCAATCCACCTCTGTTGGAACCATTAACAAATGATTTATTTTTAGATAATTTTATATCCGCTGAATTATTCAAATTAAAAATCCTCTTTAATAAAAAAAACAATGAAGAAGTTAATTGGTTTTTTATATTTAAACTTTCAAAAAGTGCAAGGATGAATTTAAAAGAAACTAATTTTTATATGATATAATTATATTTAATTTAAATAATATATTTATAAATTTATAATATATACTTAAATAAATCTTTATATTAATAAAACGTTTGTAAATTATAAATTTAACATTATTTAAATAAAACAAACATATTATATGAGCTAAAAAAATGCATTTAGATTACTCTAAAAAATTTCAACAATCCATTAATAAACTTAAATCTGAGGGTAGATATCGTTTTTTTAATGAAATAGAGAGAAAATATGGTTCTCATCCAATCGCTTCGTGGAATCATAATTCCTCTCAATCTGATATTATTGTATGGTGTTCCAATGATTATTTAGGAATGAGCCAAAATAATTTAGTTGTAACTACAATGAAAAATGCTGTTGAACAAATGGGCACAGGTTCAGGTGGAACAAGAAATATATCAGGTAATAGCACTGCTATTATAGAACTCGAAAATGAGCTTGCAAAGCTTCATAAAAAGGAAAAAGCTTTGGTTTTTTCATCAGGATATGTAGCGAACGAATCAACTATAAGTACAATACTTGATATTTTAGAAGATGCGATTGTATTTTCTGATGAAAAAAATCATGCTTCAATTATTTCCGGTATTAAAAAGTCTCAAGCTAATAAGGAAATTTTTAGACATAATGATTTAAATCATCTTGAAGAACTGATTAATCTCTATCCTGAAAACAAACCTAAACTTATTATATTTGAATCTATTTATTCAATGGATGGAGACTACGGAGATATAGCTGGCATTGTTAAAATTGCAAAAAAACATAACGCCATTACCTTCTTAGATGAAGTTCATGCAGTTGGAATGTATGGAGAAACAGGCGCAGGTGTCTCTGAGAAACTCAAGCTTAATGATCAAATAGATATTATACAAGGCACACTAGGGAAAGCTTTCGGAATAATGGGAGGCTACATTACATCAACAAAATTAATTTGTGATACTATTAGAAGTTACGCCAGTGGTTTCATTTTCACTACAGCAATGCCTCCAGCCTTGGCTAAATCAGCTACAACATCAATAAAATATTTAAAAAAATCAAATATAGAAAGAACGCTTCAACAAAAAAATACGGCTTGTCTAAGAGAGCATCTAAATAAATCAAGTATTCCATTTTTAGATAATGGTTCGCATATTGTTCCTGTAATGGTGAATGACCCAATAAGATGTAATGAAATAAGCCATATATTGTTAAATGAATTTGGGCACTATATTCAACCTATTAATTATCCAACCGTGCCTGAAGGAACTGAAAGATTAAGAATTACACCTGGACCTCTTCATACAGAAAAAATGATTTCTGAATTGGCTGTTGCTCTTAAATACGCTTTTGAAAAAACAAAAAAAGTAGATTATAAAAAAGTATTATAATAATTAATAAAATTATTTAAAGGACATAAATTGGCAATACCTGAAAAACCTTCTGACCATCCTTCTTTTCCTAAAAAGTCTAAAATTGGTGTTCTACTAGTTAATCTTGGAACTCCCGAAGGAACAGATTATTGGTCAATGAGGCGTTATCTTAAAGAATTTTTAATGGATAAACGTGTAGTAGACATTTATAGGCCTCTCTGGTGGTTAATACTTAATGGACCTATACTTACATTCAGACCTTCAAAGTCTGGAAAAGCATATCAAAAAATTTGGGACAAAGATAATTATGGCTCCCCTCTAAGAAAATTTACAATTAATCAAACTCAAAAAATAAAAGAAAATTTTGTATCAAATCAAGACATTGTAATTGATTATGCCATGAGATACGGCATTCCTTCAATAAATAAAGTGTTAGACAATATGATGTCACAAGGCTGTAAAAAAGTTATTTTAGTCCCATTATACCCTCAATATGCTGCGAGCACCTCTGCTACTGTAAAAGATGTGGTTTTTAAGTGGATGCTAAAACAAAGATGGCAACCTGACTTAAGAACAGTAGCTCCATGGTTTGATGAAAAAGAATATATAAAAGCCCTAGCATCAACTGTTAAAGATAATTTGAAAAATAATAAAAAACCAGATGTACTAATTATTTCTTTTCATGGAATTCCTAAAAGGTATTTTTTAGCTGGAGACCCTTATCATTGCCATTGTATTAAAACAGCAAGACTGTTGAAAGAAGAACTAAAGTTACCGGACGATCAAGTTTTAGTAACATTCCAATCTAGATTTGGACCTGAACCTTGGCTTCAACCCTACACTGACAAAACTATAATAGAGCTTGCTAAAACTGGTACAAAGAACATTGCCGTAATCGCTCCAGGCTTTATATCCGACTGCTTAGAGACACTTGAAGAAATAAATGTTGAAGCAAGAGAATTGTTTTTTGAAAATGGTGGGCAAAATTTTAACTATATTCCATGCTTAAATGATAATAAATATTCAATTAAATTATTAGAAAACTTGATTAAGAAAAATTTATTAGGCTGGATTGATTAATTTTATTTAAAAAACGTATCTTTAAATAATCAGTTAGTTATTTACATTTACCTTATTAGTTTGTATAAAACCTTTCATTAAATGATATGCGG
>CAJJBL010000089.1 GCA_905182395.1 alpha proteobacterium SCGC AAA536-G10
GCGGAACTGGTAGACGCGCAAGATTTAGGTTCTTGTATCGCAAGGTGTGGGGGTTCAAGTCCCTTCGCCCGCACCAAAAATTTTTAAGTTTTCAATTAAGCCTATTTTAAAGGGCATTTTTTTAAAGGTGTATTATTAATATGACGATTACTCAAACTTTATCAGAAGGTTTAAAACGTGAATTTGAAATTGTTATTACAAGTTCAGAAATTGATAAATTAGTAAATGATAAGCTAATTAATATTGCAAAAGAAGCAAAGCTTCCTGGGTTTAGACCAGGTAAAGTTCCCGTTTCAGTTGTTAAAAACAGGTTTGGCAAGCAAGTTCTTGGAGAAGTGGTTAGAGAGTCTGTAGATAATGCTACAAAAGAAACAATGGAGAGTAGTAACTTAACAGCCTCGTCTCAACCTAAAATTGAAATTGTTTCTTTTGAAGAAGGAGAAGATCTAAAGGCAAAATTATCCGTAGAAATAATGCCTGAATTTGAATTGCCTGAATTATCTTCATTAGAAATCATAAGACCTGTAGTTGAAATTAAAACTAAAGATATAGATGAAGCTGTAGAGAAAATAGCTAAAGAGAATATAGGCACAAAGCCTATCAAAAAAAATAGACCTGCTAAAACAGGAGACACATTAGTAATTGACTTTTTAGGAAAAGTTGATGGTGCACCCTTTGAAGGTGGCGAAGCAAAAGGTCATAATTTAAAGCTTGGATCAAATTCATTTATACCGGGTTTTGAAGATGGTTTGATTGGTGCAATTAAGGACAAACCAATTTCTATAAAAGTTACTTTTCCTGAAGATTATCAAGCAAAGAACTTGGCAGGGAAAGAAGCTATATTTGATACTACAGTTTCAGAAATTAAAGAAGATGCAGATTTAGTAATTAATGATGAATTTGCTAAAACTTTAGGAATGGAAAGTTTGGAGCTGTTAAAAAAAGCTGTTTCTGAGCAAATGAAAAAACAGCATGACGAGGTTAGTCGTCAAAAAGCCAAAAGAGATGTTTTAGATAAATTGGCTGATGCAATTTCTTTTGAATTGCCTGAAACATTGCAAAAAGAAGAATATGATAGTGTTTGCAGAGCCATGAATCCAAATGCTAAACCAGATCATGACCATGACCATGACCATGACCATGATCACGACCATGATCATCCATCTGCTGACAAAGGAATGACCCAAGACGAAAAAGATGATGCATCTGAAATATCTAAAAGAAGAGTTAGGTTAGGACTTTTGTTATCAGAAATTGGAAGAAAAAATAATATTAAAGTTGAAGAAGAAGATACAAGAAATGCTATGATGAAGGAAATCCAAAAATATCCTGGTCAAGAAAAGGAAGTTATGGAGTATTTTAAAAATAATCCTAATGCTCAACAACAATTATCAGGACCAATATTTGAAGATAAGATAATTGATTTCATTTTAGAATTAGCAAAAACAGAAGATAAAGTTGTTTCTATTGAAGAGCTATATAAGCAAGATCAATTAGATTTAATTAAAGAAGCAGAAAAAGCAAAAAAATCTAATAAAACAGTAACTAAAAAAACAATAGAAAAGCCAGTTTCAAAAAATAAAAAGAAAATTGAAAAAAAGAAATAATAAATAAAACCCTCTAGGAGTATATTAAAGTATGTATAATCATTTTTCTGATACCAATGCTAAATTAAGCGAAAAAAGTGCATTAATTCCTATGGTTGTTGAGCAAACAAGTAGAGGTGAAAGATCATATGATATTTATTCTAGATTATTAAAAGAAAGAATAATTTTTTTAGTTGGCCCAATAGATGATAATATTGCATCTGTAGTTTGTGCTCAATTATTGTTTTTAGAAGCAGAAAATCCAAAAAAAGATATATCAATGTATATTAATTCTCCTGGTGGAGTTGTTACTTCTGGTCTTTCTATTTATGATACTATGGAATACATAAAACCTGATGTTTCTACAGTTTGTATTGGACAAGCTGCAAGTATGGGGTCGCTTTTGATGACTGCAGGAGCTAAAAATAAAAGATATTCTCTTCCTAATGCAAGAATAATGACACATCAACCATCAGGAGGATTTCAAGGCCAAGCGAGTGATATAGAGATACATGCAAAAGAAATTATTAATTTACGTTCAAGGTTAAATGGTATTTATGTTAAACATAGTGGCAAGAAAATTGCACAAATAGAAGCATTAATGGATAGAGACACTTTTTTATCACCTGATGATGCAGTAAAACTTGGTTTAATTGATGAAGTTGTAAATAAAAGACCTGAAAGTAAAAAAGATTAAACATATTCTAAATTTTATATATTGCATTTTTATTCTAAAATATAGAATAATGATAAATATTAAATATTAGTAAAATTATAAATGAGGTAAAATAATGAATGATCAAAATAGTGGAGGAAAAAATAAAACAACTTTATATTGTTCATTCTGTGGAAAAAGTCAGCACGAAGTAAAAAAACTTATTGCAGGCCCTACTGTGTTTATTTGTGATGAGTGTGTTGAATTATGTATGGATATAATTCGAGAAGAACACAAATCGAGTGTTACTCAAAATAAAGAAGGTATACCAACACCTATAGATATATGTAAAACCTTAGATGATTATGTAATTGGTCAATCTAAGGCTAAGAGAATTTTATCAGTTGCTGTTCATAATCATTATAAAAGATTATCCAACGCATCTAATATGAACGACATAGAAATATCTAAGTCTAATATACTTTTAGTTGGGCCAACAGGATGTGGAAAAACCTTATTAGCTCAAACTTTAGCAAAAATATTAGATGTTCCATTTACAATGGCTGATGCCACAACTCTTACAGAAGCAGGATATGTAGGAGAGGACGTGGAAAACATAATTTTAAAATTGTTGCAAGCTGCTGATTATAATGTTGAAAGAGCTCAAAAGGGTATAGTCTATATTGATGAAGTTGATAAAATTTCTAGAAAATCTGAAAATCCTTCAATAACAAGAGATGTTAGTGGTGAAGGTGTTCAACAAGCACTCTTGAAAATTATGGAAGGTACAGTCGCAGCTGTTCCTCCACAAGGTGGAAGGAAACATCCACAGCAAGAATTTTTACAAGTTGACACTACTAATATTTTATTTATTTGTGGTGGAGCTTTTGCAGGTTTGGATAAGTTAATATCAAATAGAAATAAAGGTTCATCAATAGGATTTGGTGCAGAAATTCAAAGTAATGAAGATGCATCAACTGGTGATGTTTTGAGTGGCGTAGAGCCTACAGATCTGGTTAAATATGGTCTCATTCCTGAATTTATTGGAAGATTACCAGTTTTAGCAACACTAGAAGATTTAGATGAGGAAGCTCTGATAACAATTCTTACACAACCAAAAAATGCACTTATTAAGCAATATCAAAAATTATTTGAAATGGAAGATACTAAACTTGAATTTAGAGAAAGTGCTTTAAAAGAAGTAGCTAAAAAAGCTATTAGTTTAAAGACTGGTGCTAGGGGCTTAAGGTCTATTATTGAAAATGTTTTGATGGATACTATGTTTGAACTACCCTCAGAGCCTGATATCTCAGAAGTAGTAGTAAATGAGGATGTAATTACAAAAGGAAGCAAGCCAATTATAGTTCATTCTAAAAAGAAAAAAGGCCTTAGCACTTCAATATAAATGAATTTTTAAATTAATTATATTTAATGACTTGAAGTTTGTTAATATAATATCATTTCTAATATATTATATAAAATTGTGAAGGAACATTTGTTTTGACTAAAATTATTTACCCAGTATTACCTTTGAGAGATATTGTTATATTTCCACATATGATCGCTCCACTTTTTGTTGGAAGATCAAAATCAATAAATGCTTTAGAATCTGTTATGGAGGGTAACAAAGAGATTATTCTTATTACTCAAAAAAAATCTTCTATTGAGGATCCTATAGAGAAAGATTTATATAAGACTGGGACCATTGGCAATATTCTACAGTTGTTAAAATTACCAGATGGCACTGTTAAAGTTTTAATCGAAGGTAAGCAAAGATGTTTAATAAATAAAATTTCTAGCTTAACTCCTTTTTTAGAAGCCGATATTAATATAATCAATGAAACTCATGATCTTAATGAAAATAAAGATGATTTGATTAAATCATTGATCAATGCATTTGATGAATATGTAAAACTTAATGGTAAAATTAATGCTGATGTTATTAATACCATTTCTGAAATAAAAGATCCTAGTACCTTGACTGATACAGTAATTAATCACTTGTTTCTAAGCATTGAAGATAAACAAGATTTTCTAGAGATTTTAGACCCAATTGTTAGAGTTGAAAAGCTTGTTAATAAAATAGAACTCGAATTAAGTGTTTTGGTCTCTGAAAGAAAAGTGCGTGGACGTGTGAAGCGTCAAATGGAAAAAACTCAACGTGAATATTATTTAAATGAACAATTAAAGGCTATTCAAAAAGAATTGGGTTCAAATGAAGATGGTAAAAATGAATTTGATGAAATAGAAGATCAGATTAACAAAGTAGGACTAACTAAAGAAGCTAAAGAAAAAGCAAATTCTGAACTAAAAAAATTAAAAAATATGAGCCCAATGAGTGCTGAAGCTACTGTAGTTAGATCCTATATAGATTGGTTAATTTCAATACCGTGGAAAGAAAAAATAAAAGTTAAAAGTGATATTATTAAGGCAAGAAAAATTTTAGATAATGATCATTACGGTTTAGATAAGGTTAAAGATAGAATTATTGAATTCCTAGCTGTTCAAAAAAGAACTAAAGAAATAAAAGGTCCTATATTATGTTTGGTTGGTCCTCCTGGAGTTGGCAAAACATCTTTAGGAAAATCAATTGCAACAGCCACTGGAAGACAGTACATAAGAATGGCTCTTGGTGGTGTTAGAGATGAGGCTGAAATAAGAGGTCATAGAAGAACATATATAGGCTCATTGCCTGGAAAAATAATTCATGGCATGAAAAAAACATCAAGTGTTAATCCTTTATTTTTACTAGATGAAATCGATAAGTTAGGAAATGATTATAGAGGTGATCCATCTTCAGCTTTATTAGAAGTATTAGATCCTGAGCAAAACAAAGCTTTCCAAGATCATTATTTAGAGATTGATTATGATTTATCCAAAGTTTTATTTATTACGACAGCAAATACATTAAATATGCCTCAAGCTTTATTAGATCGAATGGAAATAATTAGACTTGCTGGTTATACAGAAGATGAAAAGCTAGAAATAGCCAAAAAGCATCTTATTAAAAAACAAATAGATAATTGTAAATTAAAAGCAGATGAGTTTTCTATAACAGATGATGCTGTAAAATTAATAATCCAAACTTATACTAGAGAAGCAGGTGTCAGAGGTTTGGAGAGGCAATTATCTAAATTAGCTAGAAAAGTTGTCACATCAATTGAAAAAAAAGAAGTCACTTCAGTATCAAT
>CAJJBL010000090.1 GCA_905182395.1 alpha proteobacterium SCGC AAA536-G10
GTATTCCAAAAATACCATCAGAAGTCATAAATAGAGTATCTATAAACTTATCAAAGCTCGTGGGCGGACCATAAAAAAAGCCAAAGAATTTATCCGCATGTAATGCATGTGTTACAAAAAAACCAGCTACTAAAACCATAGCCCAGCCAACAGCTCGCCTTGTTGAGTCAAATAATAGAATCATGAACAGAGCGCCAACTATAATATCACTTGTTTCCTTGTCACCATATCTTAAATTAAAAGCTTCAATATCCCAAATTGTCCAGGCTTGTACAAATAAAATTAGCATTATAATCGTCATATCAGTTATGAAGCCAAACATTCTAAGATTATTATCTTTTGAACCAGGAATTAAAATTTTTTCTTTTATGTTAGACCTGAAAAGAGGTTTAAAAAAAATTGCTAGAATCATCATTACAGAAAGGTGAACGGATCTAAAAGACCTACCCTCTGGCGTTCCATATACTGCAACATAGAGATGGTATAATGCAAGGCTAATTGAAAGCCATGAGCATATTACTATAATCCAATATGCAAGAGATTTATCTTTATTCCATAAGAGTAAATCATCAAGAAAGCTATATTCTTTTATTTCATTATATTCTAATTTTTTTAATTTAGCATTCATGTTTATTACTCAATTTAATTTAGTTTGTAGAAAAGGGCACGTTTAGATCACGTGCCCTTTATTGAAATAGAAGTTTAAATTATTTAATTAAACCTTTTTCTTTATAATATTTGGCTGCACCAGGGTGAATTGGAACGGCTGCACCATTTAAAGCATCAGCAAATTTAACTTTGTTCCAAATTGATTTTACCTCAGCAAAAGTACCATGATTATCCCAGAAAACTTTAGTCATCTTATAAACCATTTCGTCTGAAAGATCTTTGTGTACAATCATAGATGTAACAATCCCCAAAGACGGAACATCCTTATCCAATGATTTATATGCACTAGCTGGAATGTTTCCATAAATATAACCAGGATTATTTTTAACTATATTATCAATTCTATTTTTAGGTAATGCAATAAACCTAATTCCTGGACTGTTTTCAAGTTCAATGAAACTTGCCTGTGGAACTGAAGTAGCGGCCATAAATACGTCAGCTTGACCGTCTTTCATAAGAGCAACTGATTCTGTGTAACCTACACTATGTACAACCCCGCCATTTTTTTTAATAGTGTTAAAGTCAAATCCATACTCTTTGAAAATAGACTCACAAAACGCAGTTCCTGTCCATTTAGGCTTACCTGGGCTAATATTAGCATCTTTCATATCTTCAAATGTTTTGATTTTTGAGTCTGCTCTAACTGCTACCTGAAAAGTTGCTGGGTAAAGTGTAGCAAAATAACGAATGTCTTTTGTTGGCTTTTTAAATTTTCCTTTACCAGCATAACCATTAGCTATTGTATGAGCATAACTCCAGCCAATTTCTGCATCTCCACCATTGACTGAAAGAACGTTTGAAATTCCTCCACCAGATGTATTAGATGTCGCAGTACCTTTGATTTGAGCTTGCATAGTCTGCATTATTTTTGCACCTAGTGGATACCAAGATCCTCCAGCAGGCCCAGAAACCATTCTTAAAAACTGATCGGCATTTGCCATTGTTGAAGTTGCTATTATAGAAGAAGCAACAAGTATTACTTTTGAAATGTTTTTCATTAAAATCCCCAAGTTGTTTTGTTTTAAATGTTATATAATATTATCACTACCAAATATTTAAAACGTCAAGTATTGATATTATATTTATTAAGATTAATATAAAATTAACCAGTTAAGGGTATTTTTTTAAAGTAAGGTTATATTAAAATCAACTTTTAAAAATACTAACAATGACTTTTAGGGGTAAAATTTAGTGAATATAACAAATGTTAAAGTTACAGAAGTTGGCCCAAGAGATGGGTTTCAGTCTGAAAAAACAATTTTAAAAACTGAAGATAAAATAAGTATTATAAATGATCTTATTGTTGCTGGATTTCCACGAATAGAGGTTTCTTCTTTTGTTTCTCCAAAAGCTATTCCTCAATTAGCTGATGCAGAAATGATATTGAGTGGGGTAAATAGAAGTTCTACAACAACATTAGCTGCCTTAGTTCCAAATGCTAGAGGGGCGTTAAGAGCTGTTGAAGCTAATCTTGATGAAATTGTTGTTTTCTTATCTGCATCTGAAAGCCATAATAAAAAGAATGTAAATAGAAGTGTTAACGAATCTCTAGTTGGGTTTGGAGAAATAGCTGATATTGCAGGCAAGAATAACATACCTGTTCAAGGAGATATTGCTACTGCATTTGGGTGTCCATTTGAAGGCAATATTTCAACCAAAAGTTTGGCTGATATTTCTAAAGAATATAAAAGTATGGGTTTTAAGGGAGTTACATTAGGTGATACAACTGGTATGGCAACTCCTCCAGTCGTTGCTGACGCCATAAAAGCTATTAGAGACAAAGTTCCTGACTTAGGTATTACATTACATTTTCATAATACAAGAGGAGTTGGCCTTGCTAATGTGATGTCAGGTTTATATCAAGGTATAACTGATTATGAAAGCTGTTTTGGCGGCATGGGTGGGTGTCCATTCGCTCCAAATGCTACTGGGAACATATGCTCTGAGGATTTAATTTATTTGCTTCATGAGATGGGAATTGAAACTGGCATTGATTTGGATAAATTAATTTCAATTGCTCAAAAAGTTGAAGGCCTAGTTGGACATAAACTTCCTGGTCAGGTTATGAGAGCAGGTCATAGACTATTATCTTATTCAATGGATGATGTTCCTACTGCTATAGGTGCATAAATGAAAACAATTCATAAAAAAGGTGCTCTTAATAGTATTAAGATTATAGATCTTACTAGAGTTTTGTCTGGTCCATTTTGTACAATGTTATTAGCTGATATGGGTGCTGAAGTAATAAAGGTAGAGCCACCAAAAGGAGATAATGTTCGAAACCAAGGTGATATGATTGAAGGTTACAGCTCATATTTTGCTCAATTTAATAGAAATAAAAAGTCAATTGTATTAGATTTATACAAAGAATCTGAAAAAGAAATTTTAAGAGCTTTGCTTATTGATGCAGATGTTATTGTGGATAATTTTAAAGCTGGTGTCTTTTCAAAAATGGGCTTTGACGATGCATCTTTAGAAGCTATTAACCCGAGATTAATTCGCGCATCAGTTAATGGTTTTGGTAGCAAGGGAGAGATGAGTGATAGACCAGCTTTTGATTTTATAGCTCAAGCTTTAAGTGGATTTATGTCTTTGAATGGAACAAACGAAACAGGGCCTATGAGGGCAGCAATGCCTATTTCTGATTTAGTAGCAGGCCTTTATTGTGCATTTGGAATAGTATGCGCTTTACAATCTAGAAATAGTACTAATAAAGGTCAACGTGTAGAAGCTAGTTTAACATCAAGTTTGATTTCAATGATGGCTTACCTATCCTCAGAAACTTTTGTAAAAGGAAAGTCTCCTAATAAATCAGGGAATAATCATCCAATTTTAGCTCCTTATGGATTGTTCAAATCTTCAGATGGTGAGGTTGCAGTTGCACCAGCAAGTGACAAATTTTGTGATATTTTTTTAGAGTGTGTTGGTTTAACTGATCTTTTAAATAATGAAAAATATAAAAATAATGAAAATAGAATGAATAATAGAGATAGTTTAAATTCTATTATAAACAAAAAAATGATAAAACAAACATCAGATTATTGGATTAAAAAACTTAATGATGCAGGTTGTCCTGCTGGTAAAGTAGCATCCTTACATGACGCTCTTAATAGTGATTTAGTTAAAGACGCTGAAATGGTCATAAGTTCTTCTGGGCCTGAAGGTAGAAAAATAAAAATGACTGGCTTTCCTGTTAAATTATCTGATACCCCAGCAAAACTTCATTTGTCTCCTCCTTTACTAGGGGAACATACAGAAGAAATTTTAAATAATTTAAGAAAAAATAAAATTAGGGAATAAGTAATGAATTTAAAAACAATAAAATTTAGGATCGAAAATAATATTGCTTTTATTGAGTTAAATAGACCAGATCAATATAATGCATTAGATCATATCATGGCAGAAGAGTTGTTTAAAATATCATTAGAATGTGATGATAACAAAAACATTAGGTCAGTTGTTTTAACTGGGACAGGAGAAAAGGCTTTTTGTGCTGGAGGTGATTTGCATTCATTCCATAAACAAGGAAAAAAGATTTCAAGTCATTTAAAGGAGGTTACAACAATTTTACATGGTGCTATTTCAAGATTTTCAAGAATGAATGCACCTCTAATCATTGGAGTAAATGGAATAGCTGCCGGCGCAGGACTTTCATTTGTTGGCTTTGCTGATTTAGTAATAGCCTCATCAAACGCAAAGTTTGTCTCAGCCTATTCTAAAGCTGGTTTAACTCCAGATGGATCATCAAGTTATTTTTTGCCAAGAATTATTGGAACTAGGAGGTATGCTGAATTAGTATTAACTAATAGAACATTGAGTGCTCAAGAAGCGTTAGAATGGGGCTTAGTTAATAAAGTAGTTGATATTAAAGATCTTAAAAATGAAGTTGAAGAATTAGCTAACAAACTAGCTTTGGGGCCTTCACTAGCTTTTGGAAAATTTAAATCCTTACTTCATAATAGCTTTTTAGACTCTATGGAAGGTCAAATGGAGTTTGAATCTAGAATGATTGCAGAATGTTCTAAGACGAAGGATGGGATTAATGGTATAGAAGCTTTTGTTAATAAAAAAGAAGTTTCATTTACTGGTGACTAGTAACTAAAGGAAAGCATGTGACTGTTAATATAATTGTGTTTGAAGGAGATGGTATTGGGCCAGAGATAATGCGCTCAACTTTAGAAATTATTGATTTATTAAACACTAAAATGGAAATTGATATAAAAATTGAAAAAGGTATTATTGGGTTTGATGCTTTAAAACAATTTGGCACGACTTTTCCTAAAAACATATTATCAAGTGCAAAAAAAGCGGATGGCATTATTTTAGGCCCAGTAGATCATAATGCATATCCTCATAAATCAGAAGGAGGAATAAACCCATCTGGCGCGTTAAGAATTGGTTTAGATTTATACGCTAATATAAGGCCAGCCAAAAATTATAAGAATGTTCAATCTTTGTCAAAATCAATTGATCTAATAATAGTACGTGAAAATACAGAAGGATTTTATGCGGATAGGAATATGGCTGAAGGAAATGGAGAATTCAGTCCGGTTCCTGGTGTTGGGCTAGCTTTAAGAAAAATAACTGAAAAAGCGTCAACTAGAATTGCTAAAACTGCTTTTGAAATCGCGAGTTCAAGGCTAAGGTCAAATCCTAAAGAACAAGTTGTACATTCTATTCATAAAGCAAATGTAATGAGGCTTACTGATGGTATTTTTCTTGATGCATGTAAGAATGTTGCTTCACAATACAAAAATATAAATTATAAAGAAATGCTTGTGGATGCATGCGCAGCTCATATTGTAAGAAATCCAAGCCAATTTGATGTAATAGTTACCACTAATATGTTTGGAGACATTTTATCAGATTTAGCAACAGAATTATCTGGTTCACTTGGCTTGGCAGGCTCTCTAAATGCTGGTGATAATTATGCTATGGCGCAAGCTCAGCATGGTTCAGCTCCTGATATAGCCGGTAAAAATATTGCTAATCCTATATCATTAATATTATCAACAAGTATGTTGCTAAATTGGATTGGAAAAAAACAAAAAATACAAAATCTTATTTTAGCTTCAGATTTACTTGATAAATCTGTTACAAGCCTTCTTGAAGATGGAGGAAATTTAACAAGAGATCTTGGTGGTACTGCCTCAACATCTGAAATAACTCAAAATTTAATAAAAATAATTAGTAATTCAATATAAAGAAATTAATGTCTGATCAAAAATCTATACCTACTGTTTATATGAGGGGGGGGACATCTAAAGGGCTTCTCTTTAACAAAAAAGATTTGCCTAGTGATAGAAAAATATTGTCTCAATATTTATTATCTGCAATGGGTTCTCCTGATACAAGACAAATTAATGGAATGGGTGGCGCAACTTCAGTAACTAGTAAGGTTTGTATTATTTCAAAAAGCAAAGAACCAGGAATAGATATTGATTATCTTTTTGCTCAAGTTGTTGTGGATCAAGCTATAGTTGATTTTGGCCCTACTTGCGGTAATATGTTGTCAGCAGTAGGCCCATATTCAATAGAGCAAGGCTTGATTAATGCAGAAATGGACGCAACTAAAATAATTATTAAAGCGGTTAATACCGGCTCTATAATTGAAGCAATTGTTCCAACGCCAAATAAAAAGGTTAAATATTCAGGTAACATAAAAATTGCAGGTGTTCCTGGAGAAGGTGCTGCAATTTTACTGAAATTTAAAAATTTAGTTGGTGGAGCAACAGGTAAATTGCTTCCTGCCAATGAACCAATAATAAAAATAGAGAATATTGATGTAACATGTTTAGATGTATCTATGCCAATTGTCATGGCTAATGCACAAGATTTTGGAATAACTGGAAATGAAACAAGTGCAGAATTAAACTCAAATCAAAATTTGTTAGATAAAATTGAAAGAATAAGGCTATTAGCAGCTATTAAAATGGGAATGGGAGACGTTTCAGGTAAAGTATTGCCTAAATTTGCATTGTTATCCAAGCCGTTGAATGGAGGAAGTATAACTTCAAGATACTTTACACCAAGCACTTGTCATGAAACTCATGCTGCTACAGGAAGCAATTGTATTGCTTCAGCATGCTTAATTCCTGGCACAGTTGCTTCAAAAATTTCTAACTTAAAAGTTAGTGGGATGAATAAGATATTGATTGAGCATCCACTTGGAATAATTGACTGTACAGTTGAAACTTCTGAAAAAAAAATAATAAATAATTCTTATATAAAGTCATGTGGAATATATCGGACTGCTAGAAAAATTATGGATGGTAATATTTATCTTCCAGAAAATTTAGATAATGACTAATTATTATTTGTATTTTTTAAAATATCTAGATTGGTGGTCTCAAAAATGGATTTACATTTTTAGCCTTTTATTCGCGGTCTTTTCTGGTTTTGTAGCGTTTTATTTAAGTTTGCCATTGCCTTGGATGCTTGGCCCTTTAATAGGTTGTGGTTTACTTTCAGCTTTTGGCAAAAAAATTATAATTGGAAAAAAGCCAAGACCGATTTGTAGAGCTCTTTTGGGGTGTACTATTGGAGCAAATTTTGGACCTGAAATTATTGGTAGAATTCCAGAAATTGGAGTTTCTTTATTATTTATTCCAGGCTTTGTTCTTTTGATGGGTATCTCAACTTACTTATATTTATCAAAAGTTATGAAAATGAATAAAGCAACTTCTATATATGGCTCGATTCCAGGTGGCTTGAATGAAATGGTGGTTCTTGGAAATGAAGTTGGCGCAGATCCAAGAATATTAGTGTTAATTCATGCAACTAGGATAGTTGTTGTTGTTTTATTTGCATCGTTACTTATTTTATTTGTACCAAAATTAGGAGCTAATATAATCCCTCAACCTGACTTATTTTATAATTGGAAACAATTACCTTTTGTTTTTTTAATTTCATTTTTTGGATGGTTTTTGGCTGTTAAATTAAAAATTCCTGGCCCAACAATTATCGGGCCTATGATATTATCAGCATTTGTTCATATATCAGGAATTGTGAATGCAATGCCGATGTATATATTAGTAATATTAGTACAAATCTTATTAGGGGCTGCATTAGGTTGTTTGTTTAAAAATATTACTTTAAAAGAAATCACAGGCCCAGTATTCGCTGGATTTATAACAACACTTATTGCAATTATACCTTTAATTCTCGTTTATTATATTTTAATGAAATTTGGTTATGACCCTTTATCTGTCTTGTTAGCGTTTTCACCTGGAGGTCAGTCGGAAATGAACCTTCTTGCTCTTTCAATTGGAGCAGACATGTCTTTTATTAGTCCTCATCATATGTTCAGAGTTTTTTTAGTAATAATATTTGCAAGCATAATTCTTAAATTTATAAAAAAATAAACTTATATTTTATAATTTATATTATTTGATTTCAATGCCAGCATTTTTTCTATTGATGTTTACTATCGTCATAGATGTGTTATCAATGAAAGGAATATTTTCAATCCATTTCATTTCAAAACCTTCAATGCAGCCAATATTATAACCAAATTGGTTTAAAGGAGTTCTTCTTTTGTGATGGGTGTTGATGCCACAGACTTTACAAAAATAATGTTCAGCAATATTTGTATTCCATTTATAAACATTTAAAAATTCTTTGCCTGAAGTAATTACCAAATCTTTTTCAGATGCTGTGCCCATTACAAAACTTTTTCTTCTACAAATAGAACAGTTGCATCTTCTTAAGTCTAAAATATTTGTATAAATTTCAAAAATTACTGAGCCGCAATGACATTGGCCTTTGAGAGGAAGGGTTAAGTCCTTAATTCTCATAATATTATATTACCATTTAAAACGTAAAATCAAATTCATCTTTAAGAACATTAGATAATTCTAAAGTTTTTTCTTCAGAAATTTGTTGTAGAGGAGGCCTTAAGTTTTTCCACAAAGCATTCTTAGTTTGCATAGCTAAGAGAGCTTTTTGCGCAGGAATAGGGGCATAATCTTGAAACAACAATCTAACTTTTTTCACTTTTATTTGCAAACTTTCTGCCTCATCCCATTTACTTGAATGGCATAGGTTTATAACCTCAGAAATATCCTTACTATTAAGGTTGGCAGTTGCTGAAATACATCCTGGGGCACCTAGTTTAATAGCTTCAATCACAGGTAACTCTGCACCTGGATAAACTATCAAATCTTTAATATTTAGAAGAGCTTCTGTATTTTCCCAAACACCAGAGCTATCCTTTATGCCTACAATTATATCTGGGTATGATGATTTAAGTTTTTGAACTAATTCTATAGAAAGTCCTACGCCACAAACTTGAGGAATGTGATATAAATAGATCTTAAGGTTATTATCATCTACACCTTCAATTAATTTTTCAAAATGCTCGTATAATCCTTTGTCACTCATGCCTTTAAAATAAAAAGGAGGTAAAGTCATTACCCCATGACAACCTAGATTTACTGCATGTTTTGTAATTGCAATTGTATCAGGTAAGTTACATAAACCAGTTCCTGGAATTAAAATTTCTGGTTTAATTCCACTATTTATTAATGCTTCTAATGCATTTATTCTTTCTTTATTTCCAAGAGAAAGAGCTTCTCCAGTAGTGCCAAAAGGAGCAAGTCCGGAACATCCATTTTCAATTAAACTTTTAGCAAGCTCATTATACATTGTTTGTTCAACTTTAAGTTGATTGTCAAATGGTGTTAATATTGGTGCAATTAGTCCTTTAATCAATTTTTTCTCCATAAATAAAACTTATAAAATATTTTACATTAAAATTAAGAATAAACAAATTTCATTTTGAACTTTGTAATAAAATTTTTAGCTTAGGGTAAATAAATTTTTGAGCAAATCCTAAAAGTAAAACAACAATAAATAATCTAACTAAATGGTGTGTTATAACAAAAGCTGGTTTTATTCCTAATGTAGCGGCAACTAAACCCATTTCATTTATTCCCCCAGGTGAGTAGGCTAGTATTATTGCTTCGGGCCTTGCGCTTATAATAGATGTGATAATTAGGATAAAAGGTATCATACATATACCTAATGAAATAACTATGGTAATGGCGTGGCCAACATATTGTCTTGCTATTCTCCATGTTAGTCCGTTCATATTGCTTCCAAAAAAACTTCCTGTCATTAACTGTGCAAAGATAAAAATAATTACTGGCGCATTTAGATCAATGGTTTCTGTCATGTGAAGAACAGCACTTATTATTAGTGGTCCAAACAAACGTCTTCCAGGTATTCTAAAAATTTTACCAAAAAAAAGACCAGAAGGAATTATTAATATAATTATAAAACAGTCGAGAATACTGCCAGATAAACTCGGCCATAAAGGTTCTCTTTCAAATGAACCAGGAAATATAATTAATATTAATGTTGGAATAGTAAATACAGTTAAAAATATTCTCATCATATGAACGAGACCTACTTGTTTTGAGTTGGCACCGCATTCTTCAGCTCCTAAAACCATTTCAAGTAATCCTCCAGGAGACGCCATAAAAAATGATTCAGCTTTATCCAAATTACGAATTTTATTTAGAAATAAATAAGTAATTAAATATGAAAAAGGGACATACAAAAATAATAAAGTTATTGAGAAAAACCAATCATTAAAATCTAAAAAAAAAGATGAAGAAAAAGATTTTCCAAGCCATATTCCGATTATACCTATAAAAGGATTTCTTAGATTTTGAGGAATATTTACTTCTACCCCCATAAGAGCAAATACAGCCACAAAAAAAGCGGGACCTAAAACCCAAGGCAAAGGAAATAACAAAACGTTAAAAATTGTTCCACCTAAAGCTCCAATTAAGAGCGTTTTGATAATAGTATTAAATTTTTTCAAAATTATTCTATCTATGAAATTAATATAAGAAAATTCATATTTTATTTTACTTAATATATTAATTAAATTTTACAATTAAACTAATTAAATTTATAATAATTAAAAATTATTCTGTAATGTATGAGGAGAAATCAATTGTCTAATAACCCAGAAATTCGCATTAAAGTAAAAGATGCAATAGAGCTCATTACAGAGATGTTTAAAACAAAAGAATGTAGTGATTATGAAGCACAAACTATTGCGGAAAGACTTTGTGGTGCAAATTTAAAAGGTCATGATAGTCACGGAATTGTAAGAGTTCCAAGATACTTTGAATGGATGGAAAGGGAATGGGTCTTTGCTAATAGGAAAGCAGAGTTAGTTATAGACGCAGGTGCATTAGCTTGTTTGGATGCTAAACAAGGTTTTGGGCAAGTCGCAGGTGAGTATGCAGTAGATGAGGGTATTAAGAAAACAAAAACACATGGTGTGTCTGTTGTAGGTTTAAGAAATTCTGGACATCTTGGTAGAATCGGGGACTGGGCAGAAAGAGCAGCTGATGCAGGCTTCGTTTCTTTTCATTTTGTAAATGTAAGAGGAAGCTTACTTGTTGCTCCGTTTGGAGGAACTGATAGACGTGGAAGTACATCTCCTTTAGCTATAGGTATACCATCCAAAGATAAAGAGCATATAATCCTTGATATGGCTACATCTACAGTTGCCGAAGGAAAGGTAATGGTTGCTCAAAAAGGAGGAAAATCTCTCCCAGCTGGAGCATTAGTCGACAGTTCTGGTAATTTAAGTACAAATCCAGAGGTAATGTATGGCAAAATTGGAGAAGATGAAGTTCCAGATTCTGAAAATGGAACAGGAGCAATCACTGCTTTTGGTTTGCATAAAGGTTCTGGAATAAATTTTATGATGGAAATGTTAGGTGGAGCTTTGACAGGTTCAGGCGTTTCAGCTGGTATTGACGATAAAGAAAAAAGAAAGTTTGCAAATGGCATGTTGTCAATATACATCTCAGTTGAAAAAATGGTTGATCTTGATTATTTTACTAAAGAAGTCCAGTCTTATGCAAGTTTTGTAAGAGCATCGCCTCCCTCTGATAAGAATGGTAAAGTGTTAATACCTGGTGATAAAGAAATAATAACTAATAGTGATAGAATGGCTAATGGTTTGCCTGTTGCTCCAATAGTATGGGAAAACATTAAACAGACTGCAGAAAAGTTAAATATACAAAATTTAGGTCGATTTCAAGATGCAATATTATAATAAATTTAT
Source organism: alpha proteobacterium SCGC AAA536-G10 (assembly GCA_905182395.1). Lineage (GTDB taxonomy): Bacteria > Pseudomonadota > Alphaproteobacteria > Puniceispirillales > Marisalimonadaceae > CAJJBL01. The sequence goes on from CAJJBL010000090.1 coordinate 11,762, forward strand.
TCTAATATAGAATATTTATAAACTTAATGAAAAAAATAGAAATACTTAAGTGGACAGCTACTTTAACTCTGATAATAGGGACCGCCGTTAATTCTTATGGCTATTATCCTGAAGGACCTTTAATTTTGGCTTTAGGAGGCTTTATATGGTTAATTGTATCTATTATCTGGAAAGAATGGAGCTTAATAATAACTAATGGAATTTTAACCTTGATGGGATTAATTGGCGTAATTATAAAATATTATTTTAATTAATTTTATTTATGTTTTAAAAACTCTGAAAAATAACCATTATATTTTGTATTTTTCAAAAGATTATTGGAACCTAATTTATTAATTCTAAAATTAAGTTTCAATAGACTTTCAACCATAGTTATTGCGGCTGAAACTCCTTCAATAATTGGGATTTGGAATTCTTCCTCTAATTGTTTAGTTATGTTAAACATCCCAGGGGTACAGAGAATAATGCTTTCAGCTTTATCTTCTTCAATTGTTCTTTTTATCTCGTTTTTAAGTTTAGATAAATTTATTTTAGACATCGTTTCTAAATCTAATACTGGCACTTCAATAGCTTTTATTGAAACACACTTATGGTCTAATCCATAATTAACTAAATTATTTTTAATTGCTTCATTAGATCTAGATAAGGTTGTTATTATAGAAAAATTTTTAGCAATTAAATTAGCTGTATAAAAAGAAGCTTCTCCAATTCCTATAATTAATTTTGATTTAATACTTCTGGCAATCTCAATTGCTGGATCTTCAAAACATGATATAATAAATGCGTCAGAGGTATCGTTATTTTCAATTTCTTTAATTAAATTCGTTACATTTACGCTTTCGTCATAATATTCATGGTCTATGTTATTATCAAATTCATGTTTGCTAATTATAATTTTAGTTTTTGAAGATGATACTTTTCGAGCTGATAATATAATTTTATCTGCTAATAAATAATTTTTATAAGGATTGATAATACAAATTTCATAATTAAAATTGTTCAACGTTATTTGCTAATTATAGTAGGTTTTGTAAAAATATTTATCGGTGGCAAATCTAATAAATACTTTTTAACTTCAACTAATGTTGAATGTGCAGAAGGTCCTTGGGATAGTGAGGATGTACCTTTATCATTAGTCAAAACATTAGGATTGCCATGTACACAAAAACTACCATCTTCAATTGGATCATACCATGCGCCTACAGGAAGGAAAACCACTCCTTTCATAACTTCATTGCTAATTGTTACGCCAGCCAAGCATTTGCCTCTTTTATTATATACTTCGACAATATCTCCATTCTTAAGGCCTCTAGATAGAGCATCCTTAGGGTTTATTTTTATTGGCTCTCTTCCTTGTATTTTATCCTTAAGACTTTCTGATCCATTATCTAGTTGACTATGTAATTTATTAGCAGGTTGGCCTGAAATAAGTTGAAGTGGATAATCTTTAATTAATGGTGATCCAAGCCATTCGTCTTGCTCAAGCCAAACAGGATGACCTGGACAATCCTCATAATTAAAATCAGAAATAGTTTGAGAAAAAATTTCAATTTTACCTGATGGAGTAGGTAAAGGATTTTTAATAGGATCTTTTCTAAAATCTTCCATTAGAATAGTTTGTTTTTTAGGAGATAATACTTCTTGAAATCCTCCTTTCCAAAATTTATCAAATTCTGGCAAATTAAAATTTGCTTTTGAGGCACTATCTCTTGCTTGATTCCAAAGGTGTCTTAACCATTCATCTTCATTCCTACCTTCTGTAAATTTTTTTTCAATATTAAGTTTTGAAGCGATTCCTGAAAAGATATCATAATCGGATTTTGAATCTCCAATTGGATCTATTGCTTTATGCATAGGGGATATAGTTTGATCCCAATGCTTTATAGATATATCATTTCTTTCAAGTGATGTTGATGTAGGTAAAATAATATCTGCGTGTCTAGCAAGACTATTCCACCAGATTTCATTAACGATGACCGTATCAGGTTTTTTAAAAGCTTTTGTAAGTTTCTTTAAGTTCATTTGATGATGAAAAGGATTTCCACCTGCCCAATATACTAACTTAATATCTGGATACATGATATCTTTACCATTATATGAAAAAACATCACCCGGGTTTAGAAGCATATCAGAGGTCCTTGCTACAGGAATGAAAGTGGAAACTGGGTTTTTAAATTGATCTAAAGCAGGCCATTTATGATGCTGAACAGGGTTTCCTATCCCATTTTCTGCGCTGTAACCTAATCCAAAACCTCCCCCTGGAAGGCCTATTTCACCTAACATACAAGCTAGAACGCTTATCATCCAATGAGGTTGTTCCCCATATTGCTGTCTTTGTAAGGCCCACGCACCTGTTATCATAGTTCTATTATTTGCAATTTTTTTAGTTAAATCATAGATTTTATTACTAGGTATTCCTGTTATTTTTGAAGCCCAATAGGGTGTTTTAGCTTTACCATCAGATGTGCCTTTAAGATATTTAACAAAAATTTCATAACCAGTGCAATATTTATTAAGAAAAGTCTTATCTGCTAAGCTTTCAGTTTCTAGAATAAAAGCAATAGCTAACATTAATGCTGTATCAGTTCCCGGTCTTATTTGAATCCAATCAGAATTGGTAATTATATCTGCTTCCATTTCCATTGGGCTAATATTAATAAATTGGATACCTTTTTTTTTGCAGCTTAACAGATATTCTTTAGTCGTATGTTTTCCTACACCACCTGAATTAACTTGTGAGTTTTTAAGAGGCAATCCTCCAAACATTAAAATTACTTCAGAATTGTCTCTTATATTATTCCAATCTGTATGAGTGTCTAAAAACTGTCTATAAGATAAGCCTATTACATGAGGCATTATGGTTTCACTTGCTGCATATGAGTATGTATTGACAGATTTAGTATATCCCCCATAAGAATTAAAGAATCTATGAAGTTGACTTTGAGGATGATGGAACCTGCCTGATGAACCCCAGCCATATGAACCAGCAAAAAAAGCCTTGTTACCATGATCACTTTTTATTCTTTTTAATTCAAAAGCTGTTATTTCAAAAGCTTCTTCCCATGTAATTGGAACAAATTTATCAGATCCTCTTTTTTCTCTTGATCTCTTGCCTGTGGTATAATTTTTACTATCTAATTTTTCTTTTCTTATTTCTTTAAGATAACCTTTTCTTATATGAGGCACTTTAATTCTTAATTCGTCATCAATAGCGTCAACTATTCCATTTGCAATTAAAGAAGGGTTTTTATCTTTTTCATAGGGATGCATTGCAATAAGTTTATTATTATTTACTTCAGCATAATAACTGCCCCAATGTGCTGAAGTTGGTTTTTTAATATTAGAAGACATTTTTACCCTTTATAATAAACTAAAGTAATATTATATTATATTCTTATTTAGTAAATTATATTTTTATCAAGAAACTGAACAATGTGAATTGCTTCTCTATTCAGGCCATCTTTAATTTGACAACGACAAGAGGTTCCGTCAGCTATAATAGTAATATTTTTTTTAGCTTTTCTAATAGCTGGAAATAATTTCTCTTCAGCCATTTTTATAGATACTTCATATGTTTTTTTATTGTAACCAAAGGCTCCAGCCATTCCACAACAACTGGTATCAATTAAATCAACTTCTAAACCTTTAATCATACTAAGTACTTTTTGAATTGGTTTTACGGCATCAAAAGCTTTTTGATGGCAATGACCATGCAATAAAACTTTTTGTGTTGTTTTTTTGAAATTAATTTTTTTACATTTCTTAGATAACAATTCTTCAAATGTATAAGAATTATTTTTCAAAAGATTAATATTAGGATCTTTTATTAAAGATGGAAGTTCATCTCTGAATGATAAAATACATGAAGGCTCTATTCCAACAATTGGAATATTATTTTTTAAATATGGTAAAAAAGTATCTAATAATCTCTTTCCTTCAGTTTCAGCTTTGTTTATTAGTCCATTGCTAATATATGTCCTTCCACAACATAAAGGTTTATTAATGCTTTTTGATGAAGGTAAAAAAGGATAATACCCTGCTGCTTTAAGAACTTTAATTGCAGATCGAACATTTTCAGGTTCATAGTATCGACTAAAGGTGTCTACAAATAGAATAACCGGTATATTATTGCCCATTAATGAAGGGTTTTCTGGTAATTCATTGTTTTGAAAGAAATCTTTTCTCCATTTAGGAAGAGGACGTTTAGCTGTAAATCCTAAAAATATTTCGCTTAGTTTTGCTGCACCTGGAATTTTATCTCTTAAATTTAATAAACTAGGTATTTTTGAAGCCATCAAAGCATAATCAGGTAAATAAGCAATTAACTTTTCATGAAGACTTAAACCATATTTTTTTGTCTTTAGGCTTGTAATCTCAATTTTCATCTTTGCCATATCAACACCCGTAGGGCATTCACGCTTACAAGCTTTGCATGAAACACATAAACTCATTGTATCAGTCATTTCATCACTAGTTAAAGCTTGATTACCAAGTTGACCGGAGAGAGCTAATCTTAGTGTGTTTGCTCTCCCTCTTGTTGAATCTCTTTCGTCACGAGTAACTCTATAAGATGGGCACATTACACCACCATCTAATTTCCTACATGAGCCATTATTATTACACATTTCAATAGCACCCTGAAGGCCACCTGATTTTCCAGGCCAATCTGACCAATCCAATACTGTAGAAATATCTTCTGCTTTATACCCAGGTGCATATCTAAACAAAGATCTGTCATCCATTTTAGGAGATCTAATTATTTTCCCGGGATTAAAAACATTGTTTGGATCAAAACTTGTCTTAATTTCTTCAAAAATAGACATCAACTTTTTGCCAAACATCACCTCATTAAACTCAGATCTGACAATTCCATCTCCATGCTCTCCAGAAAATGAGCCTTTATATTTTTTAACTAATTCACTCGCCTCATTAGCAATGTTTCTCATTTTAGAAACATCTTCTTGAAGCTTCATATTTAGAACAGGTCGGACATGCAGGCATCCTACAGATGCATGAGCGTACCATGTGCCTTTTACTTTATACTTATCAAAAATTTTATTAAGGCCGTCAGTATATTCAGCAAGATCTGTTAGTTCTACCGCACAATCTTCTACAAATGAAACTGGTTTAGCTTCATTTTTCATAGACATCATAATATTAAGTCCGGATTTTCTCATTTCAGTAACACTTGATTGAGTTTTGTTATCTAATATATCAACTACGCCACCAATTTTTTTTGGAGTATTTTTCCAAGAATATCCTATATCTTTCATAAGAATGTTTAATTGTTTAAGTCTACTTATATTCTCATCCATATTATCTTCAGCAAATTCAATAACTAAAAGCGATTTTGGCTTGCCTTTAACTACTTCATTAATAATTGGTTTAAATATTTCAATATTTCTAGCTAGTTCAATCATTGTATCATCAATTAACTCTATTCCTACAGGATCTAGCTTAATAATATGTTGAGCTGCATTCATAGCTTCATAAAAACTTGGAAAATGACAAATGCCCATTACTTTCTTAGAAGGTAAGTGAGATAACTTTAAAGTTATTTCAGTTGAGTAAGCCAAGGTTCCTTCCGAACCAACTAATAAATGTGATAAATTAATTCCATCACCTTTTTTGCCGTTGGGTCTTGAGGCCATCGCATCTTGAATTAATGCTTCTATATTATAGCCACCAACTCTTCGAAGAACTTTAGGAAATTTATCTAAAATTTCTTTTTTATTTTTATTGGCTAATTTTATTAAATTAGTAATAATATTTTCTGCAAATTTATTCTGTGAATTTTTGACTGGGTTCTTAACATCAATTTGTCCAAAATTATACAAAGATCCATCAGATAAAACTGCTTCAATATTTAATACATTATCGCGCATCATTCCATATCTTATAGATCTGCCTCCACAACTATTATTGCCAGTCATACCTCCTATTGTAGCTCTGCTTGAAGTGGAAACATCAACAGGAAAAAATAAACCATAAGGTTTTAAGAATCGGTTTAATTCATCTAAAACTATACCTGGCTGAACAATGCAAATCATTTTTTCTTTGTCAAAATGAATAATTTTATTTAGATGCTTTGAATTATCCATAACAATTGCATGGTTAACAGTTTGACCGCATTGTGATGTGCCTCCTCCTCTGGGCAGAAGGGCAATTTTGTTTTCACTTGAAAATTTTATAGCATCAATAATCTCAGATTTTGATTTTGGAATTAAAACTCCATAAGGCATCATTTGATAAATTGAAGCATCAGTTGAATATAAACCTCTAGTAAACTTGTCATCAAAGAAACCTGATTTAAATTTTTCTTTAAAAGAACTTAAATCAATTTCATTATTGATATTTAGCATTATAAAAAACCTTTTGACTTAGTTAGTGATATATTGTGAAAGTAACAGTGTTTTACACTCTGTCAAAAAAAACATTAGAATAATATTAATAATTTAGAAATTTAGGATGAAGACATAAATATGATTAATTCCAAATACCAGCCTGGAAAACATTTTTTACAATTGCCAGGGCCATCAAACGTTCCAGATAGAATTTTAAGAGCAATGGATTATCCTACTATCGATCATAGAGGGCCTGACTTTCAAGTTTTAACAAAAGATTGCATTGAGGGTATGAAAAGTATTTTTAAAACTAAAGATAATGTTGTGATTTATACTGCATCAGGAACAGGTGCATGGGAAGCTGCTTTGGTTAATACCCTTGATGAAGGTGATTTAGTTTTAATGGTAGAAACAGGACATTTTGCGTCTTTATGGCAAACAATGGCTTTAAAGTTAGGAATTAAAACAGAGTTTTTAAAGACTGATTGGAGAAGGGGAGTAGAGCCTCAGAAATTATTTGATCGATTAATTGAGGATAAAGAAGGTAAAATTAAAGCTGTTTGTGTAGTTCATAATGAAACTTCTACTGGATGCACTTCTAGAATTAAAGAAGTAAGAGAAGCTATGTATAATGCAAAACATGATGCATTATTAATGGTAGACACAATTTCTGGATTAGCTTCAATGGACTTTCAGCATGACGAGTGGGGAGTTGACGTTACTGTTTCTGGCTCACAAAAAGGGTTAATGCTTCCCCCAGGATTATCTTTTAATGCTATTTCAAAGAAAGCTCTAGAAAAGTCAAAGCACTCTTCATATAGAAGGTCATATTGGGACTGGGAAGATCAAATAAACTCTAATAAATCAGGATCTTTTCCTTATACACCTGCAACGAATTTATTATATGGCCTAAAAGAAGCCATTACAATGTTGCATGAAGAAGGTCTTGAAAATGTTTTTAAACGTCATGATAGGCATGCAAAAGCAACAAGAATTGCTGTGCAAGCATGGGGACTAGAGGTTTTATGTGTTGAAGAGAGAGATTACTCAAGTGTTTTAACGGCAGTTAAACTTCCAGCTGGATATGATGCAGATGAACTAAGAAAAATTATTTTAGAAAAACTTAATATGTCTCTTGGAAATGGTTTGTCAAAATTAGCTGGGCAAGTTTTTCGTATAGGTCACCTTGGTGATTTTAATGATTTAATGCTTATGGGAACATTAAGTGGTGTAGAAATGGGATTGTCTTTAGCAGGAATACCGCACCAAAAGGGAGGGGCTTCTAGAGCATCAGAATATTTAGCTAATAATATTTAAAATAAATAAATATATTATTTAAATTTTTAACATACTAATACTATGTGTAAAGTGGTTTTATTATTGTTATTATGAGTTTCCCCTGATTATATTAAGGGTCAAGAAAAATGATCAAAATTAAGTTTGTACAAGAACTTTTGAATTCAATATTTGAAAAGCCTATTAAAAGTAAGTCGTTTAATTTTTTCGCAGAGAAAAAAAAGTCAATTTCAACAAAAGATTTTATTGATAATGTTTCATCCGCAAAAGGAGAAGTTTCTGCTTTAGGTTATGCAGAGTTATTAATGCAGCATTGTGAACATTTAAGTGAAAATGATCTTTTAGATTTCTTTAAATTGATCCGTGATAACTATGAAATATCTGCTAAAGATTTATCTGTAGCTATTGAAAGTTATAAAACAGAACAAAGTTCAAATAATTTAATAAATTTACTGAAATTATCTGAACCAAAACGTCGCGAGATCTTTCGAAGATGTAATGGAATTTCTCGAGGCACAATAAGGTTAGTTAATATAAGAAAAAGACTTTTGAAATTACTTAAAAACAATTCTGAATTAAAGGCAGTAGACCATGATATGGTTTATTTATTTAAAAATTGGTTTAATAGAGGGTTTTTGATTTTAAGGCCAATTAATTGGGAAACTCCAGCTCATATTTTAGAGAAAATTATTGCATATGAGGCTGTTCATCAAATTAATTCATGGGATGAATTGAGAGCTCGTTTAGCTCCAAAAGATAGAAGGTGTTTTGCTTTCTTTCACCCAGCTATGCAAGATGAACCTATTATATTTGTTGAAGTGGCTCTTATGAAAGGTATTCCTTCAAAGATTGAAGATGTTCTTAGAGAAAAAAGAGATATATTAGATCCGGAAGAAACAAGTGTTGCAGTTTTTTATTCAATATCTAATTGTCAAAAAGGTTTGGCTGGAATTTCATTTGGTAATTTTTTAATAAAGCAAGTTGCAAACGATTTAAATTTAGAATTTAAAAATTTAAAAAAATTTATTACTCTTTCTCCAGTTCCTGGTTTTAGAAAATGGATAAGAAATAAATCTCCTAAGGTTGATATTAAGCTAGAAAAATGTGTTACCCGCGAGCATTTTTTAAAAAATCATGATTTAATTATGCATCATATTGGTAATTATTTTATGAAATCAGATCGTCCTGATGGATTGCCTAATGATCCTGTAGCAAGATTCCATCTGGGTAATGGAGCTTCTTTAGAGCAAGTTAATTTTCTAGGAGATTCTTCAATAAATGGTAAAGTTCTCTCTGCAGGAATTATGGTTAATTATCTTTATGATCTTGATAAAGTTGAAAAAAATCATGAGTTGTTAGTTTCAGAAAAAAAAATCAATGTTTCAAAGCTAGCAAAAAAAGATTTATTGAAATATATTAATAACTCTAGCTAAATAAAATCATCTTTTTAAGAGAGGCGTTATGTTTATTGTGAAATTTATAGTATCTATTTTTCTTTTTTGTTTTTTTACATCGAATAGTTTTGCTAAACAAACGTCATTCAGTTGTAAGCCCAACAGTGCTGCCGCAGTTAGGTCAAATGGAATTCATGTATTTAAAATTACTGGTAAAGAAAAACCAATTGAAGTTACCATAATAGATGGTCAAAATAAAAAATCAGCATTATTTGTGGTAAATAATTCAAAGTATAAAATGTTTGGACTAGGCGGAGGTAAAGATTACGCTTTCAATGAAGAAGAGCCTTGGACACATATTCAAGACATTTTTTTTATTAATGATAAAACTCTGTCTTTTGTTCTAGCTGTTAATGCCTCAATAACTAGATATTTATGTGATGAAATAAAATAAAATATGTTTTGTTCATTTTCTAGGAACATTAAACAAATAAAGTTAATACTTGTTTTAGTTATATTAATTATTGTTTGGACATTAGTTTGGCCTTTATTTCGTTTTGTTGTTCAAGAAATCCCACCATTAGTTTTTAGAATGTCCGCGGGCATTCCTGCTGCCATCATACTTTTATTGATAGCAAAAATCAGAAGTAAAAAATTAATTATCCCTAAAAAGAATTGGACATCATTAATTTTGATAAGTTTATTTAATGTAACATTATGGCAAGTCTTAATGCTGTATGGTGTAAGTTTGTTGGGAGGTGGAAGGGCTGCTGTTTTAGGTTACACAATGCCTGTATGGGCTGTGATGGTTGCGGCTATGATGGGGTATGAAAAAATAACTATTTCAAGTTTTATAGCTCTTTGCTTAGGTGTATTTGGTGTTATTTCACTTGCTGCTGGAATAGATTTTTTTTCAAATTGGGTTGGAATTTTTGTTATGCTAATGGCAGGATTTAGTTGGGGCGTAGGCACAATAATTTTAAAATATGGAGGTTTGAAATTTGATGCATTTGTTATTGCAGGTTGGCAGCAATTAATAGGTATTTTGCCTATTATTCCTTTTGCTATTTTATGGGATTTAAATAATATAGGAGACCCAGATTACAGACATTTTTTAGTTTTGATATTCGCTATTTTCTTTGCTAGTGCTTATACATATTGGGCTTACTTTGTAGTTTTAAAAAATTTTACTGTTACTGTAACTTCTATATCTGTTATGATGGTACCAGTGCTAGCTATATTAATTGATACACTTTATTTAGGTTTATCAATTTCTTATTACGATTTATGCGCACTTTTAATGATTGTAATGGGTATTTTTGTAGCAGCAAAAAAACCATTTAATAAAGAAAATTAATAAAAATGGGATTTAACATGTATACGCATTCTAAACTTATGAAATTTTGTACTTCGGTACTTTTATCTTTAAAAATGGATGAAGAAAAGGCTGTTGACACCGCTGAAATTTTAATTGAAGCGGATATGATGGGACACTCTACGCATGGTATAAGATTATTGCCCTTATATATAAAAGATATTGAGTTAGGTTCTATGAATGTAAGTGGAACAGAAGAGATTTTAAATGATACAGGGGCCTGCCTTACTTGGGATGGAAAGCTTTTGCCTGGTATTTGGTTAACTAAAAAGGCATTGAAAACAGCTTCAGAAAGAGCAAAAATTTATGGCACTTCAACTGTTTTAATAAGAAACAGCCATCATAATGGTGCATTAGCTGCTTATATGCTTCCTATTGTTGAAAGTGGTTTGGTTCCAATAATTAAAAGTTCAGTCCCTTCTGCTGCTACGGTAGCTCCATTCGGGGGAACTAAGCCTTTGTTGACCCCTGACCCAATGGCAATAGCTTATCCTACTAATGATCAACCAGTTATAATTGATATAAGCGCATCAATTACAACTAATAATATGATAGCAGATAAAATTTCTAAAAATGAAGTTTTTGATTTTGATTGTTTATTAACTGCTGATGGTTCACCAACAAATGATCCTCTTGAAGTTAGGGATAGAAATGGAACAGTTATGCCTATTGGTGGCATGGAATATGGACATAAAGGTTTTGGTCTAGCTCTAGGTATTGAGGCTTTATCTCAGGGTTTGTCTGGTTCTGGAAGAAGTATGAAACCTAAAACAATGAACTTATCAACATTTGTTCAAGTTATTGATCCTGAAGCATTTGCTGGATTAGATGTTTTCAAAAAAGAAATGAGTTTTCTTTCTCAGCAATGTTTAGATAATCCTCCTAGAAAAAATATAGATAAAGTCAGATTGCCAGGACAAAGTGCGCTGACTAAAAGAAAAGCTTCTTTAAAAAATGGAATAACCCTTGCGAAAGAAACAATTGAAATGTTAGAAAAACTATCAAAAAAATTTAGAGTAGACCTTCCTAATTAGTATGTTTTTTTACCGACCTTTCCATTGACTGATTTCACTGAGAAGTTCGAGTAATGTTGTTAATTTTTCTTCGCCATAACTTTTTTCAAGGGAATTATAAATGATGCCAATTTCAGGAACAATTTTTTGAAGAGTTTCTTTGCCAAGACTTGTTAAAGATAAGTTAATCCTTCTTCCATCTTTAGCATCAATAAATCTAGATATATATTTATCCTTCTCCAGCTTGCCAATTATTCTCGACAGACTAGGAGCAAGAATGCATGCTTCAAAAGCAACTTGACCTGCGTCTGCAGGTCCTTTTTCACCTAAAACTCTTAATACTCTCCATTGTTGTTCTGTAAATCCATGTTTAGCTAAAACAGGCCTAAATGATAACATTATAGCCTCTCTTGCCCTTAACATTGCAATTGGCAACGATTTACTTGTTTCTGTATGTTGTAATTTGTTTTCTTGTTCAGTCATAATTTATAATTTCCTCTTTATCTATAATAACTTTAAACTGAAGATAAGGTTATTGACACTCTTAAAAGCTTAACATATTAACTATATAAGATTGCAGCAGTAAATTAGTTTAAATTAATAAAAAAATGTAATATTGTTATGTTCAACAATGGGGATTTAAAATAATGAAAAATATAGCAAAAGAAAAAATGTTAAATGGAGAATTATCTCTAGGCGTTGGTATAAGGCAAAGCAGAACTGTTGATATAGGTAAGATAATGGCCGCATCTGATTATGATTGGCTTTTCATTGACATGGAACATAATAGTATGGACATTGATATGGCATCTCAAATTTCTGTTGCTGCCCAAGATGCAGGAATAACTCCTTTAGTAAGAGTGCCAGATTTTGCCCATCATCATGCAACGCGAGTTCTTGATTCGGGGGCTATGGGAATTGTTTTCCCTCATGTTGATGATGCTGAAACTGCAAAAAAGCTTGTTTCTTATTGTTTGTATCCTCCAAAAGGTCATCGTTCAATGACTGGATCTTTACCTCAATTGAATTTTCAGCAATTACCTATTCCTGAAGTGGCTCAAATAGTTAATGAAAGCATGTTAGTTGTTATTATGTTAGAAAGTCCAACAGCTATTGATAATGTTGATGAGATCGCCGCCATTGAGGGTGTTGATGTTATTTTAATTGGTACTAACGATTTGTGTATGGAAATGGGTATTCCTGGAGACTATTCTAATCCTATGATTAAAGAAGCTTATAAGAAAGTAATCTCCGCTTGTGATAAGTATAATAAAATACCAGGAATGGGTGGTGTTTATAATGAAGAACTAATGTCAGAATATATAAAAATGGGTATGAGATTTATATTGTCTGGATCAGATCTTTCTTTTATGATGGCTTCAGCAAAACAAAGGTCTAATAATCTTAGATCCTTTTTACCAAAATAATTTTTTTCGATAAAAAATATAAAAATATGAATTTAAGGAGTTTTGAGTATGAGTGAACCAGTTTTATTTTCTCCATTTCAAATTAAGTCAAAGACATTAAGAAACAGAGTAGTTTTATCTCCAATGTGTCAATATAAGGCTGAGAATGGAATAGTAGGTGATTGGCATTTTCAACATTACTCAAGGTTTGCTTTCTCTGGACTTGGAGCTGCTTTTATAGAAGCAACAGGAGTTTCACAAGATGGAAGAATTGGTCACGGATGCACAGGCATATGGAATGATGAACAAATCTCAGGTATGTCGAAAATAGTTAACGTTTTCAAGCAGTATAATTGTGTAAGTGGAATTCAGTTGGCTCATGCAGGAAGAAAGGCAAGTTTCTTAAGGCCATGGGATGGAGCTTCTCCAATTATTAAAGATGATAGTAAAGAGCCAGCATGGCAAACTATTGGTCCTAGTGCCGTTCCAGTAAATAATGTTTCACCAATCCCTAAAGCAATGACAATTGAAGATATTGATCGTGTCAAAGGTGAATTTAAAAAAGCTGCACAAAGAGCTGAAAAATGCGGCTTTGATATGATTGAAGTCCATGGTGCTCACGGTTATTTATTACATTCATTCTTTTCTCCTATTTCTAATAAACGAACTGATAAATATGGTGGAAGTTTTGAAAATAGAATTAAGTTTGCACTTGAAATTATTGCAGACATTAAATCTGTTTGGCCTGAAAACAAGCCAATTTTTTATAGATTATCGTCTGTAGACGGTGCTGATGGAGGCGCTACGTTAGATGAAAACGTTAAATTGGCAATTGCTTTAAAAGAAGCAGGAGTTGATGTTATTGATTGTTCTTCTGGAGGAATAGGAGGTTCCCCAGTGTTGATGAAATCTAAAATTATACCAGGTTTTCAAGTGCCCTATTCTGAAAAAATTAAAAAAGAAGCGAATATAAGTTCAATGGCTGTTGGAGCGATTATCAATGCAACTCAGGCAAATGATATTATTCTTAATAATAGGGCTGATTTAGTTGCCTTAGGTAGAGAGCTTCTTGCTGACACACAGTGGGTATATAAAGCAGCTACACATTTCAATCTAGAAAATGCAACTTCATTTCTCCCTGATAGTTATTCTTTTTATTTATCAAGGAGAGATGAGTTTTTAGATAGAGCCGCTAAACCAGCTTAAAGTTATTAGTTTTAAGGTTTTTTGAACTCATAAAATTCAACAGGGCTTAAAAGTTTATTTTCTTGAGACTCTAAAGCTCCTAATTTAGCGCTTTCTTGGGTATAGCTTATCCAGTCAGGGTCATTCCACATGGCAGCTCTTTTTTTCTCTCTGTCGTCAGCATTTTGATATACCCAAATATGAGTGTATTCATTTGGATTACCAGTTTCAGTTGTCGCAAACATTAATGGTTGTCCTAGATTCCTTGATTGTGCTGGTTTTCCTTTTTCTTTATATAAATTAAGGTGGCCCTTTATCATCCCTGGTTTACATCTATAAGTACGTACATCTAAAAGCATATTTTATTCCCCATATTTTTAGTTTAATAATATTAAATAATAACTTTATTGTATAATATTATTAAATAAATATACAGTTTATAACTTTGGTGGGTTAAGTGAAAAAATTAGGAGAAAGAATTCATACTATTGAGAGGCTTGTTATAGATGCTTCTAGAGTAACAAGATATCTTGGTTATCCTCGAAAAGTTCCAATATGGAAAATAAATTTTGTTTTACCTGAATATTGTTATATTTTCAGAAATTCAGATAACTCTGACATCTCCTTAGAAATAGAAAATATGAAAGGGTTTGCAGTGGTTCCTGCATTGTCTGAGGTGGAGAGTTTGAAAAGATTAATGGATTTAATGCCTAATTTTGAATTACAAGAGGAAATAGAAAGATTATGAAGAGTATTTTTGTTGATGCGGATGCTTGTCCTGTAAAAGATGAGATAATAAGAGTTGCGATTCGTAATAATACAAATGTTAATATGGTTTGCAATGGAGGTATCCGTCCATATAAAAATGATTTGATAAAGTTGGTAATCGTAAATGAAGGTCCTGATGAAGCTGATAAATGGATATATGAAAATGTAAAAAAAAGTGATGTTGTTATAACGGTGGATATACCTCTCGCTTCAAAATGTATTGAAAAGCAAGCTTTTGTTTTAAGGCATGATGGAGATTTTTTAACAAAAAATAATATAGGAAATATTCTTGCCACAAGAGATTTAATGTCTGATTTACGTTCGGCTGACCCTTTTTTGAAAGGCAAAAATAAGCCATTTTCAAAGAATGATAGGAGTAATTTTTTGAATTCTTTAGAATCTATTCTATAATAAAATGAAAATACCCATAAATAAAAATTAGTTCAAATTGTAATCATTTTATGGATAATAATTTTTTATTTGCTAATAGATAGAATTTAGCATATACGATATATTAATTATCTAAGCCTTAATAGGCAGTCAGCTTGTCTGACTAATACGATCGACTTCCTTGCTCATTATATGTTCAATCTAGTCTAACGTGTTTTGATTGAACAACTATGCTCATAATTAGAGCAAATAACAAGGAGTAAAGAATGCCTAACGGTACAGTAAAATGGTTTAATCCAAATAAAGGTTTTGGCTTTATAGAGCCAGAAGGTGGATCTCAAGATGTTTTCGTTCATATTTCTGCAGTAGAAGCAGCTGGAATGAATACTTTGAACGATGGCGCAAAAGTAAGTTTTGAGTTAGAAACTGGTAAGAATGGAAAAGTAGCTGCAGTAAATTTACAGCCTCTATAAACTATTTGAAAAATAAATTAATGAAAGGGCCTTAGGCCCTTTTTTTATGTTTAATATTTAGAAAATTATTTTTTTTTGATTAAATAAATTGATCTG
>CAJJBL010000091.1 GCA_905182395.1 alpha proteobacterium SCGC AAA536-G10
ATGGCCAGGCTTTGTTGATGCACTATCAAGCCTTTTAATGGTTATAATATTTGTTTTAATGATATTTGTTTTATCACAGTTTTTTTTATCACAAAAGATGAATGGTCAAGACGAAGCGCTTGTTAAATTAAAAACTAACTTAATCGAACTCAGTGAGTTACTTTCTATAGAAAGAAATGTCACAATTGAATTAACATCTAGTTTAACAATTTTTGAAAATAAAATAAATATTATTCAAAGTAAATTAGAGCAAGAAAAAATCAAAAATGATAATAATAAAGAAAAACTTCAAGAAAACGAAAAAACTATTCGTTTAAGTAAATTTAAAATTTCAGAGTTAGAAGAAATTTTGAACAAAAAAATAGAAGAAGTTTTAAATTCAAAAAATACCATATTAAGTCTAGAGAACAATCTGCAAAAAAGAAAAACTGAAGTAGAAATAAAAACTGATACTTTGAAGGCAAATAAAGAAGAAATTAATAAACTCACAGCTGCTTCTATTCAGCTAAGAAATAAATTATCTCAAATACAAACTCTTTTAACTGCCTATAAAGCGAAAGATAAAAAAGATAATGTTAAAACTTTAAACATTGGTAAAGATCTAAATTCTGCGTTAGCTAGACGAGTTGAAGAACTTCAAAAATTTAAATCAGAATTCTTTGGAAGAGTTAAAGAATTAATAAAAGACCGCCCTGAAATAAGAATAGTTGGTGATAGGTTTGTTTTTCAATCAGAAGTTCTATTTAGCATAGGCTCAGTTGAAATAGGTCCAAAAGGACAACTTGAAATGATAAACCTAGCTTCAACATTAGTGGAAATAGAAAAATCATTGCCAACCGATATTGATTGGATTCTTCAAATAGAAGGTCATACAGATAACTTACCAGTAAAAGAAGGACAAACTTACAAAGATAATTGGGAATTATCTACAAAAAGAGCACTTTCAGTTTTAAGATTTTTGATTAAACAAGGGATCAATCCAAATAGATTATCGGCATCAGGGTATGGAAGCTTTCAACCCATAGATATCAATAATAATGCTAATGCTAGAAAAAAGAACAGGCGTATAGAAATGACAATTACACAAAATATAAAATTTAAATAAATAGAGTTAACTGTGCTTAAAAAATTAATTACTAAATTTAATGCTAAATCGTTATATCATCTAACAATTATATTTCTTATTTTTGCTTTAAGTGGAAGTGGTTCTTTGTTGATAGCGTCTCCAATTTTCACAGCGCTTAATTTAAAAGAGTTAATTGACTTTTATCCACTATATCTATTAGTAAGAATAATATTATTTATTCCCTTATATCAAATTTTATTAATAATAATAGCTACTGTTTTTGGAGAATTTAAATATTTCTGGAACTTTGAAAAAAAATTCTTTAAACGATTAAAATTGATGAAATAATTGAAATAACTTGTATTTAATTATTTTTAATTGTAATTAATAATTTCAATTTTATTAACTAATATTGCAAGAGATTTTAATATGAAAAAAGATATACACCCTGATTATCATGATATTAATATAGTTATGACTGATGGAACCGAGTATGTAACTCGTTCAACTATGGGAAAATCAGGTGATACATTAAAACTTGATATAGATCCTAAATCTCATCCAGCATGGACTGGTCAACATAGAATTTTAGATTCAGGTGGCCAAGTAGCTAGATTTAATAAACGTTTTTCTGGATTGGGCGTTAAAACAGATTAGCTGTCAATTAAATCAAAATTTGCATAGTTAACTATTGCTTGTTTTAATTTGAATAATAAACATAATCTATTTTCTCTAATAATTTCATTTTTGTCATTTATAATTGTATTTTCAAAAAATAGATTTATTGAAGGGTATGCTTCTACAAATTTATCTAATACAATTTCTTGTATATTTAATTCATTTTGTAATTTAGTACTTAAATCATTAATATCATTAATCATTTCACATAAATTAGTTTCAAATGAAGTTTTCAATAAATCAACATTAACATTCAAGGAATTATATTTAGATAAGTCTTCAGATTTAAGTATATTATTTAATCTTTTAAAATTAACTAAAAACATATTAAACTCATCTAAAGATATAATTTTATTCAAAAGATGTATTCTTTTATAAATTATTAAAAAAGGAACATTATTAATATTGTCTAAAGATAGAACAGAATCTATAATGTCTGGCTTAATTTCTTCTGTTTTTAAAATAATTCTTAACCTATCAATAATAAAATTCTTTAACTCTTCTTCTACAGAAATCAATACATTATTGTGTAACGTCAATGAATATTTAAACAATTCGTCAATCGATATTTTAAGATTAAAGCCAATCAATATTTGAACAATTCCAGAAGCTGATCTTCTTAGTGCAAGCGGATCTTTTGAACCTGAAGGTTTTTTATCAATTACAAAAAAACTAGTTAACGTATCAATTTTATCACTCATTGAGAGCATTCCACCAAGAGAGGTTGTTGGTATAGTATCTAATATCCCTTTTGGCTTATAATGTTCTGAAATTGCTTTAGAAACCAGTTCTGGATAGTTCATTTCTGATGCATAATATCCACCCATAACTCCTTGAAGTTCTGGAAACTCTCCTACCATCTCTGAAACAAGATCAGCTTTTGATAATAATGAAGCTTGTTCTGCTAAAGAGGGATTAACGTTAAAAGCTTGTGAAAAAAATTTACTGATTTTTGATATTCTTATTGTTTTATCATACATTGAACCAAGGTTTTCATATAAAACAACTTCTTTTAGTTTACGATTCCAAAATTCAAAAGATTTTGATAAATCTGTTTTCCAAAAAAAATTTGAATCAGACAATCTTGCTTTTAGTACTCTTTCATTACCTTCAATGATTGTTTTATCTCTTTTTGTATCTTTTATACTATTTGATACAAATATAAAGTTTGGTGCTAAAACATTTTGATTATTTAATGTAGAAAAATACTTCTGATGTACTCTCATAGCAGTAGATAATACTTCAGGTGGCAATCCCATAAACTCGTTGCTTATAGATCCCATCAATACATTTGGAAATTCTATTAAACCAGCAACTTCTTCCATCAATAATTTATCATTTAATAATGATAAATTATTTTTGTTTAATAGGATTTTTATATCATTTTCAATTTTTAATATTCTATCTTCTCGTTTTAGAATTACATTATTTTCTAATAATACTTTTTTATATTGATTTACATGTTCTATTTTTATCTTTCCATCAAAGCTCCTATGCCCATATGTGAAATCACTAAATCTTATAGTTTCATTGTTACCTAGATTTAAAGTTCCTTTTACAACTTTATTATTTAATAATATTAAAATATTTCTTAATGGTCTTCCCCATCGAACTTCAGTATTTCCCCAACGTTGACTCTTCGCCCATTTAAAACCAGATACTATTTCAGCAATAATCTCTGGAATAATTTCTATAGTCTCTAAATCTTTTATTTTTTGAATGTAAAAATAAAACTTTCCATTTTTTGTATCTATTAATGTCGTATCGCTTAATTGAATATTATTAGATTTCAAAAAACCATTTAATGCTTTCTCATCTGCATTAAATCTTGGGCCTCTTTTTTCAATCGTTTGTCCTTTTTGTTTAAGATCTAATTTATCAACAATAATGGCAAGATGCCTTGACCCTGTATAAACATCAATATCACCAAAAGAAATTCCCCTAAAATTAAATGCCTTCTTACATAAGTTTTCTAAATTAATCCCAGATTGAACCTGCATTCTTGCAGGAATTTCTTCACTAAAAAATTCAATCAGAAGATTGCTATTTTTATTTTTTTTATTATCCATTTTGCTTTCCTACCCAAGCCAAGCAACAAGATCGTGCCATGTGCCTTACCCTTAAAATATAGGCTTGACGTTCTGAAACCGAAACCATCCCTCTTGCATCAAGTAAATTAAATAAATGACTAGCTTTGATACATTGATCGTATGCAGGCAAAGTTAATGGATTTTCTTTATCTAATAATGCAAGACATTCTTCTTCTGCATCATTAAAATGTTGAAGCAAAATTGTTGAATTTGCTCTTTCAAAATTATAAGCAGAAAATTCTTTTTCAGAACGTAAAAAAATATCACCATATGTTTTTCCACCTTTTTTTTTATCTACTCCATCCCAATCTAATTCATAAACGTTATCGACCTTTTGAATAAACATTGCCAAACGCTCTAAACCATATGTGATTTCACTGGCAACTGGCTTTACTTCAATGCCTCCTACTTGTTGAAAATAAGTAAATTGTGTTATTTCCATTCCATCACACCAGACTTCCCAACCCAAACCAGATGCTCCTAGAGTTGGGCTTTCCCAATCATCTTCAACAAATCTAATGTCATGGTCTTTAGTATTTAAACCTATAGCGTTTAAACTATCTAAATATAAATTCTGAACATCTTCTGGTGAAGGTTGGATTATAACTTGAAATTGATAATAATGCTGAAGTCTATTTGGATTTTCTCCATACCTTCCATCTGTTGGCCTTCTACAAGGTTGTAAGTATGCCGCTTTCCATATTGGTTCAGGACCTAGAACTCTTAACACTGTTGCTGGGTGAAAAGTTCCAGCTCCAACCTCCGAATCATAAGGTTGTAATAATACGCAACCGTAATTTGACCAAAATGACTGTAATGTTAAAATAATATTTTGAAACGACTGTTTATTATTCATCTAATTTGTTTTCTTTAGTTAATGAAAGTATATTTACAAATATTAATTTAGATATATTTAATTTTATATTTCATAATATTTGATTTTTAATTATTAGAAACTGAACATTCTTTATTTTGACATTTATCTCCAGTACTCCAGAGACCACAAACATCACATTTATAAGCATCTATACCTTTTAAGTTAGGTTTATCTTTTTTTTCCTGAATTTTATTTTTTTTTCTCTCAATAATCTTAAAACCATACCAAACTAAAGCTAATATAACTAAAAGCCAAAAAATTTTTCCAATTGAGAGCATCATTTTATAGGCCAAACCTTTTAAAATATGATTTTTCTTCTAATTTAAACATTATTAATTCTATTGCACCAGATAACAAATTACTAAAACCAAAAAATTTTTTCTTAGGAGCAAATTCTTTTATTTTAACTTTTTCACCAAATCTATCTTTTAATACTCTTTTCATTTCGCCAATAGCGTCAACCAACCCTATTTCAAGACCCGACTCTCCAGACCAAAAAGCTCCTGTAAAAACTTCCTTATTATCATCTTTAATTTTGCTTCCACGTCTTGATTTAACAAATGATATAAACTGAGAATGTAACTCTTTTTGAATTGTTTTCAATTTTTTGATATCATCTTTGTTTTCAGGAAGGAAAGGATCTAAAATAGCCTTATTATCACCAGCCGTATAAAGACGTCTTTCTATACCTAACTTTTCAATTGCTTTATTAAAACCAAAACCTGAAGAAACAACACCTATAGACCCAACTATCGATGCATTACTTGCAAAAATCTCATCAGCAGAACACGCAAGCCAGTAACCTCCTGAAGCAGCAACATCTTCAACAAAAGCTAACACAGGAATATTATTTTTTTCTGATAGTTCTCTAATCCTTAATGATATCATTTCAGATTGAACAGGAGATCCCCCGGGAGAGTTTATTTGCAAAGCAACTGCTTGAATATTACTACCAGTAAAAGCCTGTTCTAATGTTTTTTCAAGCTCCTGAAGATTTAAACCTTTTCTTCTTCCCATATTTGGAGCAATAACTCCATTCAATTGAATAACAGAAACACTTTTCGACTTCCTAAAAATAGAAAGAAAACCCATTTAAACCTCACTAGTTAACTCTAAAGAAAATTATTATCTAATATTTAAATAAAGAGAATACAACAATAATCTTAAATCCTTAAATATATTCTGTATCAAAACGAAATAATTCCTTTTTTACTTACTAATTGAGCTCTCTTTGTCAAAACTCCTTTGTTATTATATAGTGTTAAACCAGTCATTAACTCTGTAGGACCCAAGCCTCCTTTTTTAGCAATTAAAATTACTCTTCTAGCAGAGTTATTTTTTTTAGGCCAAAAAGGAAATATTTGAAAGGAACCTGAAGATATTTCAATAAAATTTAGAACTTTATCTAAAATGTCCACTGGAAAAATCAAGAACAAGTAACCTTTAGTTTTTAATAAACCAATACAGTTTTTTAGCCA
>CAJJBL010000092.1 GCA_905182395.1 alpha proteobacterium SCGC AAA536-G10
ATTTAGATATAGACTCTAAAATTGCTATATTTTGATATTTTTCTAAATCAGAAAAAAGATAATCATCTTTACCTTTAGCTGCATTCATAAAATTATTAATATTTGCTGAAACAGTGTCAATCCAATCAAATGTTTCTTTTATTTCAGATCCATCATTCATAACAACTTTTAAAAAAGATGGGCCAGGTGTGTCAGGATGAGAACTGTCAACTAATTCTACCCAACCATTTTCACCCCAAATAGTTACTCTTTGATAGTGAGGAGTTTTTAATATAGCAGTAATTTGTGAAGTCAAACCAGATTCATGAATTAAACTTGCAGTTACAACATCTCCAGTTTTATATTTAAGAACTCTATGAGATGTGGTTGCAAAAACAGTTTTGACTGGTCCAAACAACCAAATCATAAGATCTGTTAAGTGAACACCCATTCCAGTCATTCCTGCAGCAGGAGCAATTTCAGGATTAGCTCTCCAATTATCTAATGGTAAGTTAGCAAGTTTATCATGACTAAAATGACCTTCTGCATACATAATTTTGCCAAGTGTATTATTATTTACTATTTGATTTAACTTTTGCCATCCTTTTTCAAAACGTCTTTCATGCCCTACTCCTAAAATAACATTATTTTTTTTACAAACTTTTATCATCTGAATAACTTCTTGAGACTTTAGAGACAGAGGTTTTTCACAATAAACATGTAACCCTAGATTTGCAGCTTTAATAGTTTGATTCATATGTAATGTATTTGGAGTACAAAGAATAATACCATCAGTCTTATTATTTTTAATGGCATCATTAAAATCTTTGAAAATATGTAAATTTTTAGTTTGAGCTAATTTAATAGCTTCATCATCTGGATTTGGATCAACCAAATATGAGATATTAATATGATTTGAATTAGATAATCTATCTATTATTACCTTTCCCCACCATCCAATACCAATAATAGCTAAATTAAAAATCTTCATAAAAAACTATACATTAAATTTTAGGAATAATTTGATCATTCTGAGGAACTAACCACCCTTTTTGAACAGCTGGCCTATCAATCATTTCTTTATACCATCTAGCTACGTTAGGATATTCATTTAAATCAATTTCTTGCCAATCAAATCTAGCTGTCCATGGCCAAATTGATATGTCAGCGATACTATATTCTTTTCCAGAAATATACTGATGATTATTAAGTCTTTTATTCATAACTCCATATAATCTTCTAGCTTCTTTAGAATACCGCTCTTCAGCGTACTGAGATTTTCCTTTATTATACTTAACAAAGTGATGGACCTGACCAAACATCGGCCCCATACCACCCATTTGCCACATTAACCATTCAATCGTTCTAAAATATTCATCTGAATTTGACTTATTTATTAATTGGCCACTTTTTTCAGCTAAATACATCAAAATAGCTCCAGATTCAAAAAGTGAATAATTATTGTTATCTTTATCAATAATTGCTGGAATACGATTATTTGGAGATATCTCTAAAAAATGAGGTTGAAATTGTTCATCTTTAGCAATGTTAATAGGAAATACTTTGTAATCAATTCCTATTTCTTCTAACATTATAGAGACTTTTCTTCCGTTTGGCGTTTGCCATGTATATAAATCTATCATTATACTTCCTCCCCCTTAAATTATGATTTTTTATAGCGTTATTACAAGAGCGCCTTTTGTTTTTCTGCCTTCTAATAAATTATGGGCATTAACTATTTTTTCCAAAGGCATTTTATCATGGATAGCTGCTTTTAATCTTCCATCAGCGATACGGCTATATAGTTCAAAGGAGGCATTATTATATTCATCTCTGTTAGCTATATAAGAAAACAAAGTAGGCCTTGTTACAAATAAAGATCCTTTAGCTGATAATAGACCAAGATTAAAATCTACGATTGGGCCTGATGCTTGGCCGAATAAAGCCCATAAACCCCTTGGTTTCAAACAATCCAAAGAACCAGGGAAAACTGATTTAGCTACACTATCATAAACAACATCACATTTTTGATTATTTGTTGTTTTAATAACTTCAGCAACAAAGTCTTTATCATTATAATCGATTACATGATGATAGCCTGCATTTTTAGCTGCTATCGCTTTTTCCGGTCCACCAACCGTGCCAATCATTGTTGCTCCAATTTCACTACCCCATTGACCCATTAGTTGCCCAACTCCACCAGCTGCAGCATGAACTAAAGCAGTCATTCCAGGCTTTAAATTAAAAGTAAGATGAAGCAAATAATGCGTTGTTAAACCTTTAAGAGTACTGGCAACCACATCAAAGTCATTTACCTTGATTTTGATTTGAACAGCATGAGCTGCGTTTATTAAGGCATATTCTGCATACGCACCAACTGGAGTAACATAGGAAACTTTATCTCCTTCTTTAAAGTCTTTGACATCTTTTCCAACTGAATGCACAAAACCAACACCTTCAGAACCAAGAACTTTAATTTTTTCTTCATTAGGCCATGGATAAAGACCACTTCTAAAATATGTGTCCAAATAATTAAGACCAATGGCATTGTTTTTAACAACAATTTGACCAGATGCAGGAGAAGGAATATCGGCTTCAACAAGTCTCATATTTTCAGCCTTACCAAATTCTGTCAGTTCTACTACTCTTTGTTTCATTAGTTCCCCCGTATAAGAAATAAGAATTAAATAATAATCAAAATTAAATTATTTTATAACATTTTATAATTTAATATAAAAATGATTTATCATTTTTTTTAACTTGTAAATTTTTTATTCTTAGCTATCTAAATGATATGTTTATTTAAGGAGTAACATAATGACATTAACTCTATCAGACTTACCTTATTCGCATGATGCTCTCGCTTCAAATGGGATGAGTAAAGAAACATTGGAATATCATCATGATATTCATCATAAAGCATATGTTGATAATGGAAATAATCTATTAAAAAATACAGCTTGGGAAAATAAAAAAATTGAAGATATAATTGTTGGCACATATGACACTAATAATATCGTTCAAAATGGAATATTTAATAATGTTTCACAACATTGGAATCATGAACAATTTTGGCAAATGTTGAGCCCAAAAAAGGTTAACATTCCAAGTGAACTTGAAAATGAATTAATTAACTCTTTTGAAAGTATTGAAAAATTTAAAGAACAATTCAGTGCGGCTGGAGCAACACAATTCGGATCTGGATGGTGTTGGTTAGTTAAAGATAAAGATAATAACTTAAAAATTACTAAAACAGAAAATGGAGTTAATCCAATCTGTTTTGGTCAAACTGCTCTTTTAGGCTGTGATGTTTGGGAGCATTCATATTACATTGACTTTAGAAATAAAAGACCAGTTTATCTTTCTAATTTTCTTGAAAATTTAGTAAATTGGGAATACGTAGCTTCAAAATTATAAAATATAACTAATCTAAAGAGAAATGATAAAAATTAATTCTCTTTAGATTATTTTCTCCATAACTATATCAAAGTTTAAATAAAAACATTTTTCACCATTTTCTGGATCATTTCCTTGTTCAAGCTTTCTGATTAAACTTTTTTTAACTGCAAAAACAGTATCTGATTCAAGGTATTTATCACCTTCAATAAAAACATGAGTTACTAGATTTTCATAACCTTCAGCTTTAACCATAAAGTGTATATGAGCTGGCCTAAAAGGATGTCTTTCAAGTGAATTAAGAACTTTTCCTACAGGCCCATCAATAGGTATAGGATAATATTGAGGCTTTACAGTCCGAAAAAAATAAGAACCATTTTCAAGTGAACTCATTGTACCTCTTAAGTCAACTGTGTGTCCTTCTTTTTGAACATCATAAAGTCCATCCGGCCCAGATTGCCAAACTTCTATAGTTGCTTTAGCTATTGGATTATTATTTATATCTACAACTTTACCTGAAACAATACATTTTTCACCATTTACATTATTAGCAATGTTATCTCCCATATTAACTTTAGGAGATGTTGTATGAAAAGGACCTAATACTGTAGTCTCTGTTTCATTTTTAGATTTCCTGTTATTTATAGAATCTACTAGCATGGATATACCTAATACATCAGATAATAAAATAAATTCTTGCCTTCTATCATCACATTTTTGACCTGTATTTGTTAAAAACATAATAGCTTGCAACCATTCTTCATCAGTAGGCTCAACCTCTTTGATTACTTCATGTAAATGAGTGACAATTGAATTCATTACAAACTTTAAACGATCATTTTTTATGCTAGAAAAACTATCTAAAACCGCTTTAGTTGCAGTTTTTTCATTGAAATCCATTGTAATCTCCATATTTATAAATATTAATTAATCATTTTTTTAAATAAAAAATCAATTTGTAAATAAAAAAAATTAACATATTAAGAATTTTATATTAAGAATAATAAGTTTTTATATATAATTAATCTATTATAAATATTGAGAAAAAAATGAATTATCTAATGCCCCATTCTCCAATTAACCCTATTATTGAAAGTTATAATGGAAATTTAAAAAATTTAAAATTCGTCTTAAAAGATATGTGTGACATAAAAAATATAAAAACTTCATGTGGAAATCCTGATTTTTACAAAGCTTGCGAACCAGCAAAAAAACATGCAGAATTTTTATCTAATATTTTAAGTGAAGGAGCTATATTAGAAGGTATTACAATATGTGATGAATTTTTTTATTCTGTAATTGGAGAAAATAGCCATTATGGAACTCCTAAAAATTTAAATGCTCCTAATTGCGTTCCAGGAGGATCTAGCTCGGGATCTGCTGCAGCTTTAACAACAGATCTATTTGATTTTTCCATAGGAAGCGATACAGGAGGATCAGTAAGAGTTCCTGCATCCTTTTGTGGTTTACTAGGTATAAGGCCTACTCACGGTAGGATTAATGCAAATGGAGTATATCCAATGGCTCCTAGCTTCGATACTATAGGATGGTTTTCAAATAATATAAAAACATTTCAAAAAATAGGTGAAGTTTTATTAGATAAGAATGAGAATGAAAATATTACTTTTAATCAATTTGTTATAGCTGAAGATTTATTGGAATTAGTTGATACAGATATAAAAAATCAATTTAATAGTTACTATAAAGAACTCCACCCTAACATAAAGCATATAAGACTATCTAAATTCTCAAAATCAGAAATTGCAGATAACTTTAGAATACTTCAAGCTGGTGAAATAAAGGAGCATGTGATTCCATGGATAGAAAAGAATAAACCTAAAATATCTTTAGAAATTAACTCTAGAATCGAAATGGCTTCCGAAATATTACCTTTAGAAATTGATGCTGCAAAAACTTTTAGACAAGAGATTATATCAGAAATTAACAATTCATTACCAGAAGGTGATATCGCAATTTTCCCGACTACACCTTTTTCTGCCCCTAAATGTGGCCAATCTGATCAAGATTTAGGATCGGATAGAAAAAAAATAATGGAAATGACATCAATTGCTGGAATGACATCAAGGCCACAAATATCTATTCCTAAGTTTAAAGGAAAGACAGGCCCTGTAGGCATTTCAATTCTTGGATGGCAAAATAGTGACGAAATATTATTAAATAAATTATCAGAAATCTAAAAGGAATTATAATGACAAGAATTAAAGATTGGAAAGTAGAAGATTTATCACCAGAACAAAAGGAAATTCATGACACTATTCTTAATGGACCAAGAGGACATGTGGTAGGACCATTAAGAGTTTGGCTTAATAACCCAGGGTTGGCTAAAAGTGCTCAAACTGTAGGTGCATACGCTCGATACGGAACATGTCTCCCTCAATCTTTATCGGAACTTGCTATAATAACAACAGGCAGAGTATGGTCTTCTGCTTTTGAATGGCTGCATCATGCACCCTTGGCAATAGAAGGAGGAATAGATCCTAAACATGTTGAAACAATAAGTTTTGGGAAAAGACCTATCTTTGATAATGTAAAAGAACAATCTGTATTTGATTTTGCAGCTGAGGCTAACATTTTAAAAAATGTGACCGATAAAACCTATAAAACGCTAATTGATAATTTGGGAGATAATGCAGCCATTGATATAGTTGGTATATGCGGATATTACAGCTTAATTTCAATGACATTAAATGTTTTTAAAGTTCCAAATAACACTGATGAATGGCCTCTTCCTGAAGTTAGTGACTTCAAAGGAATGCTTAATAACTAAATGTTTATTAATAGCTGTTACTATAAAAATTAATATTGAATTACAATTATTTAATATTATTCATTTTAGTAACAGTTAATTTTTATATAATACAATTAAACTCTAGTTTTTTTTATATGAACTTTATTGATAAATTATAAAAATTTTAATTAATTAAAGATTTTAAATGACTTATGTTTCTCAAAATAAAATATTTTATAGAGTAACTTATTTAGAAATGAATAAACCTCCTTTGTTTAATTGGCCTACTCCAATAAATAAAAAAATAAGTATACTAGAATCCAAAAACATACCTGTTTGGTATTTTTTGTTTTTATATAAATCTGTTGGATCTGAATATGATTGGACAGATCAACTATTGAAAACGAATGATGAGATAAATGCTTTTATTAACAATCAAAAGGTAAGATTTTTTACATTAATTAAAGATGGTTGGACAGCTGGTTTTTT
>CAJJBL010000093.1 GCA_905182395.1 alpha proteobacterium SCGC AAA536-G10
CTTTACCAAACCTGCTTTTTCAACAAATTTCATATTAAATTGAGTTGCAGGCATTTCTTCATCATTTAACTTATAGAGAGGTACCAATTCATTTAATGGTCTATCTCCAATAACTAACCCTGCAGCATGAGTTGAAACATGTCTATTTAACCCTTCAAGGTCTATTGCTGTTAATAGAAGGTTCTTAACTTGATCATTATCAGACATCTCTTTTCTTAAAAGTTCTTCACTATTAATAGCTTCTTGAATAGTTAATGGATTAGCTGGTATCAATGGTATTAATTTAGCTATTTTATCAACATGACCATAGGGCATTTCCATTACTCTACCAACATCTCTGATAGCAGCTTTAGCCTGCAAACTTCCAAAAGTTATAATTTGCGCTACCCTATCATGGCCATATCTATTTCTAACATAGTCAATTACTTCACCACGCCTATCTTGACAAAAATCAATATCAAAATCTGGCATTGAAACACGTTCTGGATTTAAAAATCTTTCAAATAATAATCCCCATTTCATGGGATCTAGATCCGTAATTTGAAGAGCCCAAGCTACTATAGAGCCAGCTCCTGAACCTCGACCAGGTCCTACAGGAATATTATTATCTTTTGACCACTTAATAAAATCATACACTATTAAAAAATAACCTGAAAAACCCATATTATTAATAATATCTAATTCATTTTTTAATCTCTCATTATATGTACTTTTTTTATCACTAGAAAAGTTTTCAAGTGACATTTGAAATCTTTTTTCTAAACCTTCTAGTGAAATTTTAATGAGATAATCATTTTCAGTAATATTATCTAAATCAGGAAATCTAGGCAAAATAGGTTTGTGACCTTTTACTAAAAATGAAGACCTTTTAGCTATAATAATCGTATTTTCTATAGCTTCAGGAAGATCTTTAAATAACTCAGTCATCTGGTCAGTATTTTTTAAGTAATGTTCTCTAGTCAAAACTCTTCTGTTTGGTGAAGATATGGTTAAACCTTTATCTATACATGTTAATATTTGATGTGAATAATATTTATCTGGTGATTGAAAATAACAATCATTAGTAGCTACGATTGGTAAATTTAAATCTTTAGCAGCATTTAAAAGTAAAGCTTCAGAAACATCTTCAGTTGACATACCATGTCTTTGTATCTCAACATACAAATTATCATCAAATATTTCTTGAAGTAATTTTAAACGAGTATAAACAAGTTTGCTGTTTGCATTACTTGCAGGGTTGCCAATAAAACCTTTTTCAACTCCGCCAGTTAATAGAATCAACCCATCATGATATTTTTTAAGATTGTTATAACTAACAATTTTTTTAAATTCACTATTAGTAGTAAAATTACTCGAAATTTTTAATAAATTCTTATAGCCTTGGTCATTTTTAGCAATTAGAACTACTTCACCTACATTAATTTCATCAAAAGAAGATTCTGCTATTTCTACTTGAATACCTATAATTGGTTGT
Source organism: alpha proteobacterium SCGC AAA536-G10 (assembly GCA_905182395.1). Classification (GTDB taxonomy): domain Bacteria; phylum Pseudomonadota; class Alphaproteobacteria; order Puniceispirillales; family Marisalimonadaceae; genus CAJJBL01. Next base: position 1,475 of record CAJJBL010000093.1, read on the forward strand.
ATACCTAAAGAAACCATTTTCAATGAAAACTCTAATACACCAAACATATTAGATGTATCAGTAATTGCAATTGCAGGCTGAAAATTTTCTATACAAAATTTTGATAAATAATCAAATGATAACATCCCTTCAGCTAAAGAAAAATTAGAATGATTTCTAAGATGAATAAAGTTTTGTTTCATATTCTGATTTTTTCTAGGTTATAAGTTCAGAGTTTTTAATAAATCCATTTTCTAATGTTATCAACCTATCCATAGAATTAGCTAAATCAAGGTTATGAGTAGCTATAATACAACTAATTCCAATAGATTTGACTAATTTATGTAGTAATTCAAAAACTTTTCTTGCCGTTACTGGATCAAGGTTTCCTGTTGGTTCATCTGCTAAAATTAAGTTTGGATTATTAGCTAAAGCCCTTGCTATAGCAACCCTTTGAGCCTCTCCACCAGATAGATTTGCAGGTCTAAAAGAAAATCGTTTTTCTAACCCAAGTGTTGATAATATTTCTTTAGCATTAGATAAAGCTTCTTTTTTGTTAACTCCCATTAATAATTGTGGCAACATAACATTTTCAATAGAGGAAAACTCAGGAAAAAGTCTATGTGATTGGAAAATAAACCCTATATTTTTACCTCTCAAAATAGTTTTTTGATCTTCATTTATCAAATTACAATTGGTTCCACAAAGATTAACTTCACCATTACTTGGATTTTCAAGCAAGCCAGCTATATTTAAGAGTGTTGATTTACCAGTTCCGCTTGGTCCAGTTAAAGCAATTATCTCTCCTTGGGAAACTTCTAAATTAATATCTTTTAAAACTTTAATATTATTATTATTTTTTTGAGAGTAAGTATGAGAAATCTTATTTAAGATTAATATTTTATCATTAAAGACTTTATTATTCATACCTTAGCGCCTCGGCTGGTGAAATTCGAGAAGCTTTCCATGCAGGAAACACACTTGCTAATAAAGTAAGGGATAGTGAAATAAAAATCACTGTTGATACTTCATTTATATTAATATTTGAAGGTAATTTAGACAAAAAATAAATTTCTGCTGAGAATAAGTCAGACCCAAGAAGAGTCGTTAAAAAACCTCTTATAACTTCAATGTTTGAAGCAACAATAATTCCTAAAAAAGCGCCAAATAAAGTTCCTAAAAAACCAATAATTGAAGCTGTTAAAATAAAAATTCTTATTATAACATATTTTGAAGCTCCCATAGTTCTCATCAGCGCTATATCTGATTTTTTTGTTTGAACTAACATTGTCATTGAGGATATTATATTAAAAGCAGCAACAAGAATTATTAAACTTAAAATAACAAACATTACATTTTTTTCTACTGCTAAAGCAGACATAAAAGCAGAGTTTCTTTTTTTCCAATCTATTACTAATAAATCATTATTTAACTTAAGTTTTATTTTAGAAGAAGCTATAGATGTAAACTTTTGATTTTTTAGAAAAACCTCAATACCATGAGCTATATTTTTTGTAGACAGAAATAGTTCAGCTTTTTTCCAAGGAATAAATATAAAGTTATTATCATATTCATACATTCCTATATCAAAGAGACCTGCAATTTTAAAATTTTGTTTTATAGGCAAAACCCCTAATGCCGTTTCCATTCCATTTGGTGAAATAAGGGTGACAAAATCACCAGCGTTAACATTTAATCTTTGAGCTAATCTATAACCAATAATTATCTCTTCTTTATTTTTATAGTTATCAATAGTTTGTTGATTCAATGATTTCCATAACAATTTTTTTGCAGCTAAATCTGACCAATTAAGACCTCTTATAATTACTCCAGAAACAGTTGCTTTCGTTTTAGCTAACGCTTGCCCCTCAAGATGGGGTGTAACTGCATCAACATTAGCAACATCTGAAATTTGTTTTATTATATCGTTATAATCGGATATAAAAGGTCCACTTTTGCTATAAATAACAAGATGACCATTAATCCCAAGGATTCTATCTACTAATTCTGTTCTAAAGCCATTCATAACTGACATAACAACAATTAAAGTTGCAACACCGAGCATAATTCCAATTAAAGAAAACCAGGCTGAAATAGATATAAATCCTTCAACTCTTCTAGACTTAATATATCTAAAAGCTATCATTTGTTCTGTTTTATTAAAAAGTAAAAATTTCAATATAAACCTATTAATTTGTACTTATAAAATTTATTAATTCATCATAAGATAATTTTTGTATCTCACCATTTTTTCTATCTTTAAGATCAAATATTTTATCGTTTATTCCTCTTGGACCTATTATTATTTGGAAAGGTATTCCAATCAAGTCTGCCTTTGCTAATTTAGATCCAGCTCTATCCATTGTATCATCATAAAGAACAGTCTTGGACATGCTTTTAATTTTATTATAAAGATCATAACAAATATTGTCACAATCATCATCCCCATTTTTTAGGTTAATTAAATTATAATACCAAGGTGTTAATTCTTTTGGCCATATTATACCCTTTTCATCATGATTTGCTTCGATAACAGCCCCAACAAGTCTAGATAAACCTACACCATATGATCCCATATAGGCAGGAATATTACTTCCAATATTTGTATTAATATTAGCCTGCATAGGTTTGGAATATTTTTGACCAAAATGGAAAATATGTCCCACTTCAATACCACGAGATTTAATTAAATTATTTAAATCTTTTTTATATGCTTTTGGATCATGCTTTTCATCTGTAGCTGCATAAAAAGATGTGTATTTATTAACAATGTCTTGAAGATTAGAATCGTAATCAACTTTATCTAAAATTCCTTCAAAGCTTAATAACTCTTTTTCAAGATAAACTTCACTTTCTCCTGTTTCAGCAATGATAATAAATTCATGACTTAAATCACCTCCAATTGGACCAGTATCTGCTTTCATTGGAATAGCTTTCAATCCCATTTTTTTAAATAAATTCATATAAGCAATAAACATTTTATTATATGAAATTATTGATGATTCGTAATCAATATCAAATGAATAAGCATCCTTCATTAAAAACTCTCGACCTCTCATAACACCAAATCTAGGTCTCAGCTCATCTCTAAACTTCCATTGAATATGAAAAAGATTTAAAGGTAATTCTTTATAACTTTTAACGTGAGTTCTAAAAATGTCAGTCACTAATTCTTCATTTGTAGGTCCATATAACAAGTCCCTATCATTTCTATCTTTAATACGAAGCATTTCTTTTCCATAATCTTCGTATCTTCCGGATTCTTTCCAGATTTCTGCTGGTTGTAAAGTTGGCATTAAAATTTCATTTGCTCCAGCAAGCAACATTTCATTTTTACAAATATCTGTGATTTTATCTAAAATAATTTTTCCAAGTGGAAGCCATGAATAAATACCCGATGCAGATTGCTGACAAAGGCCTGCACGAAGCATAAGTACATGAGAAGCTATTTGAGCTTCTTTAGGATTTTCTTTTAAAATTGGAATAAAAAAACGAGATAATAACATTTAAAATGACCCTTTTTTAAAATCATAACTATAAACACGAAATAAAAAAATAAAACTAAGTTGATTGATAGTTTATTGAGGTATAAATTGCAATATAAGGAACTATTATTGGAAAATAAAAATGACAACCGCTTCAAATAAATTACATAGCCTAAATAGCTTTCCTAGAATAAGAATGCGAAGAAATAGAATGAAGAATTTTTCTAGAAGGCTTGTCAGCGAAAACACAATATCAACTGATGATCTTATTTATCCAATTTTTATTACTTTTGGTAATAATAAAAAAGAACCAATTGAATCAATGCCTGGAATACATAGATTTTCTTTAGACTTATTAAAAGATGAAATAGAATATATTTCTTCTTTAGATATTCCGGCAATTGCATTTTTTCCAATGATACAACAAAGTTTAAAAAGTTCTGATGGTAAAGAAGCATTTAATAAAAATAATCTAATTTGTGAAGCTATCAAAATTTCAAAAAGTATTAATAAGAATTTAGGAGTTATTTGTGATGTAGCTTTAGATCCTTATACCGATCATGGACATGACGGCATAATAATTAATGACGAAATTGATAATGATCAAACTTTAAAAATATTATGTAAACAAGCATTAGTTCAAGCTGAAGCAGGATGTGATATAATTGCTCCAAGTGATATGATGGATGGCAGAGTTGGTATTATAAGGGATGCATTAGATAATGCAGGTTACAACGATGTACAAATTATGTCATATGGAGCAAAATATGCATCTGCTTTTTATGGTCCATTTAGAGATGCTATTGGATCTTTAGGTAATTTATCGACTAAAGGTAAGCAAAGTTATCAAATGGACCCTTCTAACTCAGATGAAGCTCTAAAAGAAATTGCTTTAGACTTAAGTGAAGGAGCCGATATGGTAATTATTAAACCTGGGATGCCATATCTAGACATTATTTATAGAGTCAAACAGGAATTTAAAATACCAGTTTACGCCTATCAAGTTTCTGGCGAATATTCAATGATAATGGGCGCAATCAAAAATGGCTGGTTTGATGAAAAAAAAATAATTATGGAAAGTATAATGGCATTCAAAAGAGCTGGATGTAATGGTATCATAACTTATTTTGCTCCATTCATTGCTCAGCAATTAAAAGAGAGTAAAAAGTAAATATTTAAGTCGTATATAAATACATGATGGAAATTAAAAAAAATATTTTAGAACAATCTATATATATGCTTACTAAAGCTGCGCCATGCCCTTACATACCTGAGCGAGTAGAAAAAAGAATTGCTACAGATATTACATTCAATAACTCAATCCATGATGAACTGGCAACAAATGGATTTAGAAGAGTAGAAAACTGGATGTATAGACCAGCATGCGATAACTGCAATTCATGTAAATCATATAGAGTTATTATTAATAATTTTAAATTTACTAAAAGTTTAAAACGTATTTTTAATAATTTAAATTATATAAATATTGAAATCGTTAAAAACATTGCCTCTCAAGAACATTATAGTTTGTTTAAAAAATATCAATTAGACAGACATCCAGGAGGATCAATGTCCAACATGAGTGAAGATGACTTTATTTCTATGATAGAAATATCTTCTGTTGAAACATATTTAATGGAGTTTAGAGATAATTCTAAAAAATTATTAGGGGTTATGTTATTTGATGAACAAAATAATGCCTTATCTGCTGTATACAGTTTTTTTGATCCTGATTTAAGTAAATTTGGAATAGGTAATTTTATGATTATTAAGTGCCTCATGTATGGAATGGAAAATAATTACAAGTATTTGTATCTAGGATATTATATTAAAGAAGTCTCTAGTATGGCTTATAAAATCCGGTTTAAACCTGGTCAGATATTAGAAGACGGTTTATGGAATAATATTTAATACTATTCACCTATTGAAGATCCATCACTTCTTAAATCGAAGGCACCTTCAATTAAACCATTAGGATGCCTTACTATTGCACCCGCATGACCCATAACTTCTTCAAATTCACCAAGTAATTCAACATTATGACCAATACTTTTTAATTTATCATATGTATCACTAGAGAATCTATTTTCAATTTTTAAAGATGTACTTTCGTCTCCCCAAGTTTTGCCTAATAACCAGCGAGGTTTATCAATTGAAGATTGAAGATCTAAATTTTGATAAGCATATCTTGAAAAAACTGTAGCTTGAGTTTGAGGTTGACCTTCACCACCCATAGTACCATATGGCATAACTCTACCATCATCAAAATGAGCAAGAGCAGGTTGAATAGTATGAAAAGGTCGGCGTCCAGGAATTAATTTATTAAAATGATTTTCATCCAAAGAAAAACTAATGCCTCTATTTTGCATAGTGATGCCTGTCTCAGGCAATATTAAACCTGAACCAAATTCCCAATATATACTTTGAATAAAACTTACTGAATTACCATAATTATCTGAAGCACCAAGCCAAACCGTGTCACCACCAACCGAAGCATCCGGCCAAGGAAGAGCCTTATTTTGATCAACATCATCAGACAAAGACTTAATAAAATCA
>CAJJBL010000094.1 GCA_905182395.1 alpha proteobacterium SCGC AAA536-G10
GTCAGTTAATGCAGGTGAAGTTCATGCGATAATGGGACCTAATGGATCTGGGAAAAGTACTATGTCCTATATGCTTGCAGGAAGAAATGGGTACGAGTTGGAATCAGGTGATATATTATTAAATGGAAAGTCATTGATAGAAATGGCTGCCGATGAGCGAGCACGATCAGGGTTGTTTTTAGCTTTTCAATATCCTGTTGAATTACCTGGTGTTGGAGGCATCGCCTTTTTAAGAGAAGCGGTAAATTCACGAAGAAAACATTTAGGTAAAAAAGAATTAGATCATTTAGCTTTTGTTAAAGAGGTAAGAAAAGTAGCTAGTGAGATGTTTGTTAAAGATGAGATGTTGAAGAGATCTGTTAATGTAGGTTTTTCTGGAGGTGAAAAAAAACGTTTTGAGATTTTGCAAATGGCAATGCTTAAACCAACAGTTTCAATTTTAGACGAAACTGATTCTGGGTTAGATGTAGACGCATTGAAAACTGTTTCTGACGGAGTAAACAGTCAAAGAAGTGATAGTAATGCTATTATTGTAATTACACATTATCAAAGATTATTAGATTATATTGTTCCAGATTATGTACATATTTTATCTGATGGAATGATAATTAAATCTGGTGGCCCAGAATTAGCTCGTGAAGTTGAAAAAAATGGTTATGCAGGGATAATTAATGCTTCTTAAACAAAATAACGAATATATTCATTCAATACAAAATTATGTACAGGCCTTTGAAAAAAATAGTTTTAGACATATAGCTAGCAATGATTTCTCAAAATGGCCTAGCCCATTAGAAGAAACTTGGAGATTAAGTAGATTAGGAAAGTTAACTAGAAAAAAAATAGAACCAATCCACTCTGATTTTAAAAAAAACATTCGTATTAAAGCTAAAATTAAAAATGCAATTTGTTTAAGTTTTGTAGATGGAGCATATAGAGAAGACTTGTCTGATGAATTGCCTGTTGGAATTAGTTTACATCAATTAAATGAAAAAGAATGTTTAAGTTTTTTATCTAAAATTAAAAAAACTAATTTAGCAAACCATCCTTCTACTAATTCATCACTTTCATGTACTCCTTCTATTATAAAGATTAATGTAGATGCCCACTTTAGTTCCAATAGATTAATTGAAATTATTTATTCGGGGGGGATGGATAATAAATCGGTTCATCCAGTTTTATATATAGAGCTAAAAAAAAGTAGTAATTTGTCAATTGTTGAACGTTTTAATCACTCAGGTACTTTAATAATGCCACTTCAATTAATTGAGATAGGTGAGCTAGCTAGTTTGAAATCAGTTAAAATTTTTGACGATAACAAGACAACCTATAATTTATCTGCTCATTCAGTAATCTTATCAGATAAATCTAACTATAATTCATTCTCATTAATTAAAGGTAGTGAGTTTACAAGATCTGAAACTCACGCTGAATTTAAAGGTCAACATGCTACTATGAACCTTAACGGAGTATATATTTCTGGAGGTGATCAACATCATGATTTAACTACAGCCATATATCATAACCATCCCAACTGTACATCAAAACAAATCGTTAGAGGTGTATTGGGTGGAGAGTCAACAGGTGTTTTTCAAGGTAAAGTTAGAGTTGCTCCAGATGCACAAAAAACTGATGGACAGCAAATGAGTAAGGTAATTCTTGTCTCTGATAAAGCAAGTGCTAATGCTAAACCTGAATTAGAAATTTATGCAGATGATGTTGTTTGCGCTCATGGTGCTACAGTAGGAGAATTAGACGATGATGAGCTATTTTATCTTAATAGCAGAGGTATACCTCTCGATAAAGCGAGAGAGATTCTAATTATTGCTTTCTTAGAAGATATTATTACTCAATCTGTAGATTTATCTTTACAAGATTTTATTTTTACTGAAGCTAAGGTTGGCTTACTTTCTATATTGAAATAACTATAAAAAAGAAGAATTTGATATAATGAAAAATTATAATGTTGATAAAATTAAAGCTCAATTCCCTGCTTTAAATAGGATGGTTTGGGATAAACCTCTTGTATATCTTGATTCTGCAGCGTCAATGCAGAAGCCACAAAAAGTATTGGATGCAATTCAGAGTAGTTATTCTTTTAATTATTCTAACGTGCATCGTGGGCTTCATAAGTTATCGGAAGAAGCTACTTCAGATTACGAAGGAGCAAGAAAAAAGATAGCAAATTTTATCAATTGTTCTGATAAAGAAGTTATATTTACTTCAGGAGCTACGGCTGCGATTAATCTTATAGCATATAGTTGGGGATTAAAAAACCTCTTGCCTGGTGATGAAATAATTATAACTATAGCAGAGCATCACGCTAATATAGTCCCTTGGCAAATTATTGCTCAGCAAAAAGGTATAAAAATCATTGCAGCTAATATAATCCCAGACGAAGATTTTAATCCTGAAATTATTAAAAACCTAGTCACAGAGAATACTAAAATTATAGCTTTTCCTCATGTTTCCAACGTGCTTGGAACAGTTTTTCCTGTTAAAGAAATTTGTAAAATAGCTAAAGATTGTGGTGCTATAAGTGTTGTTGATGGATGCCAAGGTATTATTCATGGAAAAGTTGATGTTGAAGAATTAGACTGTGATTTTTATTGCTTTTCAGGTCATAAATTATATGGTCCAACAGGCATAGGTATATTGTATGGTAAATCTGATATTTTAATTGATATGCCACCTTTCTTAGGTGGAGGGGATATGATTGATATAGTAAAAATTCAAAATTCAACTTTTGCAGATCCCCCCGCTAGATTCGAGGCAGGAACTCCTCCAATTATTCAAGCCATAGCTCTTGGCCATGCAATAGATTGGGTTGTAGAAGTAGGAATTGATGAAATTGGTAAACATGAAAAAAAAATTATTTCATACGGAACAGAATTATTAGATTCTATAGATGGTGTTAAAGTTTTTGGAAAAGCTCCAAGTAAAACGGG
>CAJJBL010000095.1 GCA_905182395.1 alpha proteobacterium SCGC AAA536-G10
ATTAATAATTGGTAATTTTACAATAACAGCTAAAATATTCCAGTATTTTAGCTGACTCCATATTAAAATAAAAGCATCAACACCAATTTTTAAATTTAAGCTTTTATCTTGTGCATGTAAAAACATCAACGCATCATGTTGTGAAACTTGAATATGTTTTAAATTACTTGGATTTGAAGCAATATCGAACCAATCAAAAACGTTCTTAGGAGCTATCTTTATATAATAATTAATTTCTTTACTACAAAGACCACACTTTCCGTCATAAAAAATTTTAATCATACTCATACCTATAATTTTGTTAAATAAATCTTGAAATGTTAACTGCCAAACTTGAACCTTTTCCAATTAAACAAGACCATAGATTTTCATATGTATTGTTTAATTTTGAGCCTTTATCTTTTTTTGCTTCTAATTGATGTTCGATTTCTTCATTACAACAAATTTCAAGTACTTGCAGAAGATCAAACGATAATGAATTTTTATATAAAAAATCTATTTGCTCTTGATAATGTTTCTCAACAAAACTTTCAACTGATTGGATGGTAATACAAAAAAATCTGTAGCCAAAAAAAGCTGCTATAAAACCTAAACTAAAACCTAAAATTCTCCATAAAATTAAAAGCTTACTTCTTTTAGAGCTTGGTAAGATATAGCTCATTACAATCAAATGTTTTTTCTCTGTAATAAAATGTTCTTTTGCCATATTTCTAATTGATTTATTCCAAAAAATACACCTTGCTCCTATATAAATCCATACTGCACCAGTTTCTCCCGCATGATTCGATCTCATCCAACGAATCATTTTATCTGGAATAGAAACTTTAGAAGCTCTATAACTTTCTATTATATTTTTTTGGTCCAACATTGTTTTTAGTTTCTTATTTTGAGATACTAATATGTAGTTTATTTATTATTTTATTTACTTAATCCTGTAGTTAAAAACAAGAAGAATTTATATTTGATATCATAAGTTTTTGGTATGTTAATTGCTCTATTGTTCTTAACATAGAGAGGAATTTTATGGAACCTTTATCAGTTTTATCAGTTATAATTCAGTTAGCAACAGCTTCACCTCAACTGGATAATTTATTAATAGAAAAAAAAGAAAAATTTTATACTAGAACTGAAACTATAGAGCTTTATAGAAAAAACATGATTAATATAAGTAATAAAAAGAATTATTAAATATTTAAAGTTCATGTTTAAAAATATTTTATTCAATATTTCATCTAAAATTACTTTTGTTTTTTTGTAATACTTGACTCATACAAACAAAAAGTAATAATTACATAATTCATTTATGGGGATAAATCAAAAATTAATTAATAAAGTGCATCCAAATATAAATGGGAGAAATGAATATATTTTTATATATTCAAAATACTGGTATAACCAGTGAAACATCCAGCTAATGCTGGTTAATCATTATGGAGGAAATTAAATGATTAAATCTAAAACACTCTTCAAAGTAGGAACTAGCTTTGTTGCTCTTGCTTCAGCTGTTGCTTTTTCTACAGTGTCTGCTTCAGCTGCAGACAAGAAGTCTGCTATTGAAGTTGTCACTCATGCTGGCGCTGGAGGAGGAACAGACGTTAACTCAAGAATGATGATGCTTCGTTCTAGAAGAACTTTAAAACAAGACATGGTTGTCGTTAATAAAAGAGGTGGCGGTGGTGCTGCTGCTATGAATTACTTTATGTCTCGTCCTGCCGATGGGAATACCATTCTTACATTTACCGTTGGTCACGCTATTACAATGGCAATGGGTAAAACTAAGCTAAAAATTGAAGATATGGCTCCTATTGCAAGAGGCACAAATGATCCTCAAATTTTAATGGTTAATTGTAAAACAACCCCTTATAAAACACCTGAAAGCTTTTTAGCAGGTATGAAAAAAGGTGATAAGATTAGCTTTGGAGGAACTCATACTGGTACTATTGACCACATAACTGCTTACTTATGGGCAAAGAAAACTGGACAAAAAATGCCTAAGTATATTCCTTTCAAAGGTGGTGGCGAACTTGCTACTCAGGTTGTAGCTGGATCAGTTGATGTTGGAATATTAAACCTATCTGAAGCTGGTGCACCTATTGAAGCTGGTGATTTATGTCCATTAATTATTTTAGGTGATAATGCAATGGGTCCTATACCTAAAGCAAAGACAGCTAAATCTCTTGGTATTGACTTAGTGCTTTCTACTACTAGAGGTTTTGTTACTCATGCAGGTGTAGATTCAGCAAGAGTAGCAGCTATGGAAAAAGGTATTACTAAAGCGATGAAACATTCAATGTATCAAGCTTACCTTGGAAATTCAGGTCTAGATAACACTTCTCCGCAAGCTTCTGCTGCATGGGGAAAGCAAATCAAATTTATGGTTAGTGAATTTGGTCCTGCTTTAAAAGAAATGGGCCTTTTAAAATAAAAACTTTAATTAATTTAGATGCCCTTGAT
>CAJJBL010000096.1 GCA_905182395.1 alpha proteobacterium SCGC AAA536-G10
CTCATCGTGATATGGAAATCATAACTTATGTGCGTAAAGGAGCAATTACACATAAAGATAATAAAGGGAATGAAGGCAGAACTACTGCTGGAAATATTCAGGTTATGAGTGCTGGAACTGGAATATCACATTCTGAATATAATTTAGAAGATGAAGAAACAAATATTTATCAAATTTGGATAAAATCAAAAACAACTGGTATTAAACCTGATTGGGGTATGGCTGAATTTCCAAAAAAACCAGTTACAAAATATTTGCCATTACTAGTATCTGGAGATAACAAAGCACCATTAAACATAAATCAAGATGCTAGAATTTATGCAGGACGAATTAATAAAGGAGATGAAATAACACACAATATTATTGGTAAAGCATATTTATTAATTGCTGAGGGAGAAGCAATGGTCAATCACCTTCATGCAAAAAAGGGGGACGGCATAGCAATAACTGATGAGGTCTCTATAACTTTAAAGGCAAAGACTGAAGCTGAATTACTCATTATTGAAGTTCCAGGCATTTCAGATGCCAGATAAATGTTAATTCAAGGAATTCAGACAATTAGCTCATATTGGAACTCATTTACTTTTTATAGCTATAAATATTTAGCGTGTTGCTGATTAAATAATTGATATTGCCGAACAAATATATTTTTTAGTAAATGGTAAGATGTTGTCAGATCATAGGCCTAAAGCTGATGAAACTAGTTTAAAAATTCCTTAAAATTAAAATAAAAAATATTCCTTTAGTATTCAAAAACTTAATTATTTCCAATATGGTTTTCTTTTTTCTAAAAACGCTTTAAGTCCTTCTTGTGCATCTGGGGTCATTGCCACATTGCAGAAATCTTCGACTGCATTTGCAACTCCTCTTCTATAATCAAAATCGTTAGTGCGCATAAAGGCAGCCCTTCCTAATCGAATAGCAGTAGGAGATTTTTGAGCAAATACACTAGCCATTTTTCTTGCTTCATCTAATAAATTAGTTTTTGAAACCTTTTTATTGATTAAACCCATTGAGAAGGCTTCATCTGCATCAAATTTACGACCACTAAAAAGTAAATCAAAAGCACGATAGCGACCAACAATTTTGGGTAAATGATTAAAATGAATTGCAGGTAGCAAGCCTAAATCAATCTCAGGATATCCAAATGAAGCTTTGTCAGAAGCAATAATAATATCGCATGATATTGCTAATGTCATTCCTCCCCCACGCGCTGCACCGTCTATAACAGCAATTGTAGGTTTATTCATGTTATATTGCGTGTCCCAAAGTTCTATATATAGTAATTCAAGAAATTTTCGAACTTCCAATATTGGTTTGTTTATCAAGATATCTAGATCCAGGCCAGCACAAAATATATTTGGTATAGAGCTACTTATCATTACAGCTAGCACATCTTTTTTATTATTTACTTCTTTTAAAGTAATTAAAATTTCATTGAGGAAATCTATGCTGAAAGCATTTATTGGAGAACGTTTCAAACTAATATTGGCTATTGAATTTTCAATGGTAAGATCCAGGTAGACTTTTTTATTCATTTTATTCTCATTGATATTTTTATTGTTATAATAATATTATAGCTTAATTCAAAGATTTTTATTTAAAATAAACACCTTATTTATAGTCTTATTGAGGACATTAGCTTGAAGTTCTTTACTAAAATATTCAAGAGAAAAATGTTGATTATAGGCTGTTAATTTTACTTCTTTAAAAGAGTTTTTAAGATCAAAATTTTCTATATTTCAAATAAGCCTGCTCTGGATCCATGCCTTCTAATATTGCTGAACGCATTTCACTTTCTGTTAACATCACCTTTTCTGTTTTATCGACTACTTCTTCAATAACTTCTTGAGGGACAATTACTGCGCCATCCATATCGGCAACAATGTAATCTCCAGAACGAATTGTAACTGTTCCAATAGTTATCGGATTTCCAAGTGAGTTATATTTCCACCTTTCAACAATATCAGCAGCAGTAGTAAGTCTGCAAAAAACAGGAAACCCAGCATCGATTATTTCTTCAACATCTCTACAGTGCCCATCCATTAAATATCCTTTTGTGCCTTTAACCATTAAGGCACGTGCAGATAACTCTCCCATAAGAGCAACAGCATGTGTGTTAGGTTGACACACAAGAACTTTTCCACCTGGAACTTTTGATAAAACTTGAGACCATAAAAGCAGAGACTCATGGCGAGATAGAGTTTGGTCAATACAACCAGAAATAGTGTATATTTCACCAGCTAATTTTTGACCTCGCTCAAGTGCTTGGATTTCTGGAGGAAGCACACAATTTCCATAACCCATTTCTCTAAGAACATCATGTATAGCACTAGCGTAACACTTGGAAAGACGAATGCTTAGATCACTCATTAAACAAATCTCCTAATATAAAAACATTATAATCTTATGTAATTATCAAAAAAACTCAAATAATTATTTTTTATATTGAAGATATATTTATCTTAATTTTTAAAAACAAGTTTAAATTGTTTACTGATTTTGATCTCTTTATGAATTTGTTAACTTCTTGTGATATAAATATTTCAAGTCCTTGCTGATATAGAAATACTTTATTATTTAAATATTTTTTTTACATCATAATATAGATATTATTTGTTTTTATATTTAAAGTATAAAGTTAGATAAATACGCCTAATACATAACTAAAGTTTCTAAGTATGCTCGATTTATTTTATAGTATAGGAGGATAAAAATGGATGAAACAAGAATACCAATATTAGTAGGTAGTGGACAAGTAACACAACGTGAACCTGATCCAACTATGGCTCTTTCTCCAATGGACTTGACTGCCGCATCGGGACGAAAGGCAGCTGAAGATAGTGACGCGGGTGCGGCTCTTTTAAAATCTTTGGATACTATCGTTTTAATCCGATCTTTTTCTGATACGAGTTGGCGTTTTACATGCCCATTTGGGAAATATACTAATCCACCTTTATCGTTAGCTAATCGTCTTGGTTTAGAGAACGTTACCCGTCATATTTATACATATCCTGGAGGAAACATGCCTCAGTGGAGTGTCAATCGTATGTTTGAGATGATAACGCGTGGAGAAATGGAAGCTGGAATGATTGCAGGTGGGGAAGCATTAGCAACTCAGAAAAGTGCTCAACGAGCAGATCTTAACCTTGACTGGAATGAAGATCCTGGAGGTAAATTTGAGGAATGGGGTGTAGATAAACGAGGATGGTCAGATATTGAAGATCGCCATCGCATGACTGGTGCTATATTTGCCTACCCAATGTTTGAGAATGCTATTCGCGTTGATAAAGGTCGTTCAATCCACGAGCATTCTCTTGAAATCGGCAGGTTTTTTTCAAATTTTGCCTCAGTTGCAGCTAATAATCCACTAGCTGATCGCAGGCAAGGCTTTACTCCAAAACAGATTTCAACAGTTAGCTCAGATAACCCTTATATAGGTTTTCCTTATACTAAGCTCATGAACTCTAATGCGTTTATTGATCAGTCTGCTGCAATTATTTTAACATCGGTTGCCAAAGCAAAAGAATTAGGAATTCCAGAGAAAAAGTGGGTCTATCTGCATGGGTGTGCTGATGCCTATGATCACTGGCATTTAAGTGATCGTATAAATTTTCATTCTTCGCCTGCAATGTCAAAAGTTGCCAAAGAAGCATTTGAAATGGCTGATTGTTCATTGGCTGACATGGACTCACTTGATTTATATAGTTGTTTCCCTTCGGCAGTTCAGGTTGCGTGTGATGAAATGGGGATTTCTCTAGATGATACCAGAGGACTAACAGTTACTGGTGGATTGCCTTATTTTGGTGGACCAGGTAATAATTATGTTACACACTCAATTGCTGAGATGATTAATAAGGTAAGAGTTCGTCCTGGTATTAAAGGATTAGTAACGGCTAATGGAAATTATATAACTAAGCAGTCAGCTGGCATTTATTCTACCGAACCTAATAAAACACCATTTGCTCCAAAAGATCCAAGTATTTATCAGGCTGAAATTAATTCTCAAAAGGGACCGTCTGTTACAGAATTTGCAAATGGTAAAGCGTCAATAGAAACTTATACAATTATGCATGATCGTAAGGGGCCTTCATTTGGAATTTTGTTTGGACGGCTTTCTGATGGAAGTCGCTTTATAGCGAATACTCCTGATGATGTTGGGTTAATGTCGATGATGACATCAGAAGATTATATGGGTGCATCAGGAAAAGTGAAAAGCGTTGAAGGTGTAAATATATTCACTCCAAATTAACAATAAGTTAATCTAAGTATATTTTTTACCTTAATTCTTTTTAATATTAAAAATAACAAATAAAATTAGCTTTGTTTTGTTACTAATATATTGTAATTAATTTTAAGTAAATTAATTACAATTTTAGTAAATTTAGAAGAGGTGGATTATGAATTTTGCAAATATCAATGGAGTTTCTATTCATTATAGTTATCTTAATAAAGGTTCGGATAAACCTCTTATAGTTTTTTCAAACTCATTAGCAACTGACTTCCGCATTTGGCAAAGTTGTGTTGACGATCTTGTTAAAGATTATAGCATACTTTTATATGACAAACGTGGTCACGGCCTTTCAGGCCTTGGAAATTCTCCTTATATCATCGATGACCATATTAATGACCTCACAGCTTTGATGGATCATCTTGAGGTTTCTAATGCAATATTAGTTGGCCTTTCAGTTGGTGGACTTATTGTTCAGGGTGTTTATCATGCTCGGCCTGATCTTGTTCAGGCCCTAATTCTTTGTGATACAGCTGCAAAAATTGGTAATCAGGATATGTGGAATGATAGGATTGCAATTGCACGTGAGGGTGGTCTAGAGGCACTTGTTGAAGGTAATATGCAACGGTGGTTTTCACCAAATTTTCATAAAAACCAGCAAGTTGATCTTCGAGGATATGAAGCAATGTTTACGCGCACGCCTCTTGAAGGTTATATTGGAACTGGTATGGCTATTCGCGATGCTGATTTTACTGATAAGGCTCCATCTATTTTAATTCCTACAACTTGTGTTGTTGGTGAGCAGGATGGAGCAACTACACCTGAACTTGTTGGAGCAACAGCTAAAATGATTCCTGGCGCAAAGTTTGAGATTATTAAAAGCGCAGGGCACATACCTTGTGCAGAACAGCCTAATGAAGTTATTCGAATTATACGTGAAATGATATCTTCTCTATAGATAACTATGAATATATAATCACTTAACATTTTTTGATATATTTACTTGTTAATTTAAAATTATGTGATTAAAATTTATTGTTGATATGGGGGTATTTTTGTTAACTATAGAATTAATATCTTATTTAAAAAGTTTTGATACTCCTACTATATCTAATGGATTAGATCTTTTTAGAGGTAAAAGATCAGCTGAAGGTTTCACTAAGTTACCTTTTGTTTCTGCTAATTCAAAGCTTCCACCTATTGTAGGGATAGCTAAAACTGCTAAAATAAAAGCATCATCTCCTTCTGATATGACACCTGATTTAACATCAAAAATTAGACTTGATTATTATGAATATATGAGTAAAAAAAATTTAATTCATAAACAAGCGCCATCTGTTTGTCTTATAGAAGATTTAGATTGGCCTAATCTAATAGGATCGTTCTGGGGAGAAGTAAATGTAGCTCTTCATAAAGGTTTAGGTCTAGCTGGAACAATTACAAATGGCCTTTTAAGAGATTTAGATGCAATTGATAAAAATTATCAAGTTTTAGCAAATTCAATTGGACCTAGTCATGCGTATGTTCATGTTTTAGAGTTTGGTGGAACAATAGATGTTCATGGTATTAAGGTTCATGATGGTGATATTATACATGCTGATCAACATGGAGTAGTTATAATTCCAGAAGATGCACTTTCTATGATAAAAGAAGCTATTGATTATATGAGCAAAAAAGAAAAGCATTTGATTGATGCTGCTAAAAAGCCAGATTTTAATATTGATAAACTCAGGATTGCATGGAAAAAAGCTAATGATGAAAAGTGGAAGGGAAAATAATGTTTGAATTGCATTCAAAAATTAGAAGGTTAACAAGTAAAGAAAAACAGCAATATTCCAAAGAAGGTTATGTTACTGGCTTACCTGTTTTTTCAGAAAATGCAGTTAAAGATCTTCATAATTGGTATAATGAGCTTAGTTCTAAGTTGCCAAATGATATTGATATAAATAAAACTAATATGTGGCATAAAGCTAGTAAAAATTTTTATGATCTTTGCCGAACATCAGCTATTTTAGATTATGTTGAAGATCTTATAGGTCCAAATTTTGTTCAGTGGGGAGGTCAGTTTTTTAGCAAAGAGCCTAAAGATGGATCTGTTGTACCTTGGCATCAAGATGCACAATATTGGCCATTAAGTCCTGCAAATGCTGTTACTGTTTGGTTAGCGGTCTTTGATACCGACGAAGATAATGGCGCTATGAAAGTGGTTTCAGGAAGTCATAAATTGGGAAAATTTATACATAAAAAAAATGATGATGAAAATTTAGTTTTAGATCAAGAAGTGTCTTTCGATCAAATTGATGAAGATAAAATTGTATCTTTAAACTTAAAAGCAGGAGAAATATCATTACACAATGATGCTTTACTGCATGGGTCAGAAGCTAATAATTCGAACAGGAGAAGATGTGGTGTTACAATGAGGTTTTCTCCAACAAACGTAAAGGGTGATTTAACAGTTTGGCCGTTTTTTGAAACTCAATTAGCTAGAGGTGTAGATGATTTTAGATTAAATCCTTCTGCTGAAATACCACGAGGAGAAGCTACTCCTTTAAAAATGTTTTCTTTTTCAAAAGATTTTGTCAAGGATTGGTAAATAAAAAAAACTCTTTTCTACTTCTTAAAATTCAAGAAAATAATATTTTGTTATAATATATATTTAATGTAATTATTTTAAATTAACTAAAGAGATAAATGTTTTATGAATATTATTAAAAATAACTTTTTTGGAATTTTTTTTCTTACTTCTATAGTAATTATTTCAATCATAATTAATAAAGTTTTATCTATAAACAATATACTTATTTCTTCAGCGTTTATATGCATAATAATAGGTTTGTTGATTGGAAACAGCTTTAAACTAAATAAAGAAATTGAGTGGTTTACTAATTTTTCTTTAAAAAAAATATTGAGAGTAGGAATTGCTTTACTTGG
>CAJJBL010000097.1 GCA_905182395.1 alpha proteobacterium SCGC AAA536-G10
CAGGTAGAACAGCTCCATTCATAGTCATTGAAACCGACATTTGATCAAGAGGAATACCATCAAAAAGAATTTTCATATCTTCTACACTATCAATAGCTACCCCTGCTTTTCCAACATCACCCCTTACTCTTTCATGATCAGAATCATAACCCCTATGTGTTGCTAAATCAAAAGCGACAGAAAGCCCTTTTTGTCCAGATGCCAAGTTTTTTTTATAGAATTGATTTGATTCTAATGCAGTTGAAAAACCAGCATATTGTCTTATGGTCCATGGCCTTCCAGTGTACATTGTTGCCTTTGGTCCCCTTAAAAAGGGTTCTTCACCTGGAAGACTATCTAAATGTTTTATATTTTCAATATCTGAAGCTGTATATAAAGGTTTAATACTAATACCCTCTGGGGTCTCCACAATTACGCCATCAAGATTATTTTTCTTTAATTCTTTTAAAGCATTTAGTTTCCAATTTTCTAAATTAGATTTTTTTTCAACCATTATAATCTCTTAAAATTAAATAATTATTTATTAAATTCAAATTCCATTATTACTTGATCAACTGACAATGTGTCACCTTCATTAAATTTAATTGCTTTAATTCGTCCTTGTTTTTGCGCAACTAATGTGTTTTCCATTTTCATTGCCTCAACAACACATAAAGATTGACCTTCTTCAACACTATCTTGTTCATTAACCATAATTTTAATTAATTTTCCAGGCATCGGGCAAATAAGTAAATTTGACTTATCTATTAATTTAATAGGTTTCATATATTTAGATAAAGATGAAACATGTTTTGGAATAACAAAAGCATTTAATGTCATTCCTCTATAATTAAGTTCAATTGATGGATTTATATACTTTATTTTATAATCAATTTTACTAGGGAACTTTATCATTCCATCTTTAAAGAGATTAATGTTAGATGTAATAATTTTAGTTAAATAATTTGTTTCAACTATAACTTTTATATAATCTTCTATCATTCCATTTATTTTTTTTGAAGGCTTTGGTTTAATATAAAATTCATTATTTTTATTTGAAGGTTTTTTAATTTGATAAGAAAAAATGTTTAACAAATTTGCTTTAGACTTATCTTGCATTTGCACTTCCCACTCAGATGAAAATCCTTCTTCAACATGAAAATCTTTAGATATTTCACTTAGATGAAAAACTAGAAATAAAGCCGACAAAATCCATTCTTCATTTTTATTAGGAGATTGACCTTTAAAACCATCTGGGTATTCTTCATCAATAAACGCTGTTGTTAAATTACCTAATTTGAACCTTTTACTACCTATAATTGCTGATAAAAAAGGTATATTATGATCGATACCTTCTATAGAAAATTGATCTAACGATGACTCCATTCTGTTAATTGCTATTTCTCTTGTTTCTCCCCAAGTACATAATTTTGCAAGCATTGGGTCATAAAACATAGAAACCTCGTCACCTTCTCTAACACCAGTATCGTTCCTAGTGATAGAACTATCGTCATGTTTTCTCTCTTCAGGTGGATTATATTTAGTTAGCCTTCCAATAGAAGGAAGAAAACCTTTATATGGATTTTCTGCATATATCCGACTTTCAATTGCTGAACCAATTAAAACTACGTCTTTTTGTGTAAAGTTTAATTTTTCACCAAATGCAATTCTAATCATTTGTTCTACTAAATCTATTCCAGTAACTAATTCAGTAACAGGATGTTCTACTTGAAGACGCGTATTCATTTCTAAGAAGAAAAAATTCTTATCTTTATCTACAATAAACTCAACTGTGCCAGCACTAGAGTAACTGACACTTTTAGATAACTTTATAGCTTGTTCACCCATAGATTCTCTAGTTTTTTTATCTAGAAAAGGTGAAGGAGCCTCTTCAACAACTTTTTGATTTCTTCTCTGGATTGAGCACTCTCTTTCACCTAAATAAACTATGTTACCAAAAGTATCCGCTAAAACTTGTATTTCAATATGCCTAGGATTTATGATGAATTTTTCAATAAAAACACGTTTGTCACCAAAACTATTTATTGCTTCACTTGTTGCTCTTTCAAAACCATCTGCAACTTCATTTTTTGAAAAAGCTACTCTCATTCCTTTTCCACCACCGCCGGCGCTTGCTTTTATCATAACAGGGTAACCTATTTCATCGGCTATTTTTATAGCTTTTTCTATGTCCTCTATAACACCTATGTATCCTGGAACAGTATTAACTCCAGCTGATTTAGCTATTTTTTTTGATTCTATTTTATCACCCATAGAAGCAATAGCTGTTTTCGAAGGACCAATAAAAACAATGCCTGATTTATCTAATTCATCAGCAAAATCTGAATTTTCTGACAAAAAACCATATCCCGGATGCACTGCTTCACATCCTGTATCTTTACAAGCCTTAATAATTAAATCTTTTTTTAAATAACTCTCTTTTGCCAAAGATGGACCAAGATAAACCGATTCGTCTGCTAATCTAACATGCTCAGCAAATCTATCCGCGTCTGAATAAACTGCTACAGTTTGAATATTCATTTTTTTTGCTGTCTTTATAATTCTACAAGCAATTTCACCACGATTAGCTATAAGTATTTTTTTAAACATTTTTAACTTCTTCTTTGAATATTAAAGGGGAATATTACCAAACTTCTTTTTAGGATTACTTTGAATTTTATTTTTTAACTTTGAAAATGCTTGTATCAATCTATATCTAGAATTGTTTGGTATAATTACATCATCCAAGAACCCTCTCTCTGCAGCAATAAATGGATTAGTAAATCTTTCTTCATAATCAGTCGTTCTTTTTTGAATTTTTTCTGGGTCGTTAAGCTCATTTCTATATAAAATTTCAACTGCGCCTTTTGCTCCCATTACCGCTATTTCAGCTGTAGGCCAAGCATAATTTGCGTCTCCTCTTAAATGCTTTGAACTCATAACATCATAAGCACCACCGTATGCTTTTCTGGTAATTAAAGTTACTTTAGGAGTTGTTGCTTCAGCATAAGCAAATAAAAGTTTTGCTCCATGCTTGATTATACCACCATACTCTTGAGCAGTTCCTGGCATAAAACCAGGCACGTCCACTAAAGTTAAAATAGGAATATCGAATGCATCACAGAATCTTACAAACCTTGCAGCTTTTCTACTTGAGTCTATATCTAAACAACCTGCAAGAATCATAGGTTGGTTCGCTACAACACCAATACTTTGTCCATCTAACCTAATAAAACCAATTAATATATTTTTTGCATAATTTTCTTGAAGTTCAAAAAATTCATTTTGATCAGCAACTGTTAAAATTAACTCTTTCATGTCGTATGGTAAATTTGGGTTCTCTGGAATTAGAGTATCTAAAGCAGGAGCAATTCTTCTCTTAGGATCCTCATTTTTTCTTATTGGAGCTATATTCTCATTACTAGAAGGAAGAAAAGTTAAAAATCTTCTTAACTCTATTAAGGCTTCAATATCATTATTAAAAGAACCATCTGCAACTGAGGATATAGTAGTATGAGTTTCAGCTCCACCAAGTTCTTCGGCTGTGACTTCTTCAGAGGTGACAGTTTTAACAACATCGGGCCCAGTCACAAACATATAACTAGTTCCTTTAACCATAAAAGTAAAATCTGTCATTGCCGGAGAATAAACAGCGCCACCGGCGCAAGGACCCATAATCATTGAAATTTGAGGAACAACACCTGATGCTAAAGCGTTTTGAAGAAATACATCTGCATAACCACCTAATGATTCCACCCCTTCCTGTATTCTTGCTCCCCCACTATCATTAAGGCCTATAATTGGAGCTCTATTTTGAATAGCTAAAGTCATTATTTTAACTATCTTTGCTGCATGAGGGGCTGATAAAGACCCTCCAAATACAGTGAAATCTTGAGCATAAACATAAATAAGCCTGCCATTAACTTTTCCTGACCCCGTAACAACACCATCGCCTGGAATAGTTTTTCCATCCATTCCAAAGTCCCTAATGCGATGAACAACAAACATATCAGTTTCCTCAAAAGATCCTTCGTCTAATAAGGTAAGTATTCTTTCTCTAGCTGTAAGCTTCCCAGATTTATGTTGTTTTTCTATTCTATCTACACCTCCACCTAGACGAGCTTTTTCTCTCCTAGATTGAAGTTCTGATATTATTTCTCTACCTGTCTTTTTAATAATTAAATCCTCTATAAAATATTATTAAGTTATAAAAATCATTATAGTTAATGAATAATAATGATTTTTATATTATTTTAACAACCTTAAATCAAATAAGTTTAAAGAAATATATATAACAATTCATAACTATATACTAAAGGAGATAATTAATTGGATGAAATTGTATCAAGTATTGGTAGATTAAATCATATAGCCATAGCTGTGCCGGATTTAAAAAAATCGGCTTCATTTTGGGAAATAGCTTTAGGTGCAAAAACAAGTAATCCAATGCCACTGCAGGAACATGGAGTAACTGTAGTCTTTATAGAATCACCTAACTCAAAGGTTGAATTGTTAGAACCTTTAGGAAAAAATAGTCCTATTAAAAAATTTCTTGAAAAAAATCCTAATGGCGGAATGCACCATATTTGTTATGAAGTTATAAATTTAAAAAATGCTTCAGAAAAACTTGAACTAGCTGGAGCAAGAATTTTAGGAGATGGAAAACCAAAAATTGGAGCTCACGGGAACCCTGTTTTATTTCTTCATCCTGCTGATTTTGCAGGAACATTGATTGAGTTAGAAGAAATTAGAAAATAATATTATCCAATAAATGGCTTATATTGAACTGCTGAACTACATTTTTTACAAATTAAATTTGATTTTTTTCTATGTATTTTTTGTTCCCAACATCCATTAGAACAAAATCTAATCCATTTATAATCTGAAAATTCAAGAGAATGGCATCTTTGTGCTGAACAACCTAATTCTCTAGCTTTATTTTTCCAAACATTGTCATGCCCGTGTTTGGGGCCAACTAAAGCGTGAGCAATTTCATGAAGTACAGTGTCTTTAATATCCTTTTTATCTGAGTTTTTTAGAAAATGTCTGGAAAATGAAATTTTTCTTTCTCCAAAATGACATGCCCCAGCTCTTACTTTTGCAAAATCTAATTCCAAACCCCAACCTAAGAGACCATTTTTATCCATTTCTATACGAGCTAGAGATAAAAAATCTTTAAAAGATTCAATGTTTTTTTGGCTTTTTTTAACTTTTTTGTAATTTGTTTTCGTGGATGTAAAAAAATTTTTTATGTTTAACATTTTTTTTATCATGATTAATATTTCTTAGAAAAGATATATACTATAAAATAACTTTATAAATATAGATGAAAATGAAAAATAGGAACAAAAAAAATTGCTTGAATTAATAAACATCTCCATGAATTGGAATTTTTTTAAGCAAAAGCCATTTATAGAAAATTTAAACTTAAAAATTAATAATGGAAATATTCTTACTATTTTTGGAGCAAGTGGAGTTGGAAAATCTTCTTTAATAAACATTATTTCAGGAATATATGAGCGTAATCTATGTTTTACTGGGGACATTATTTTAAATAATAAAAAAATAACTAACTTTCCTCCTGAAAAAAGGAAAATAGGACTTCTCCTCCAAGATGGAGTTTTATTTCCTCATCTTACGGTCCGTCAAAATTTGATTTTTGGAATTAAAAAAACTTTAACAAATAGAGAAAAAAACCTTCTGGTGCATGAAAGTTTGTTTAATGCTGATATTGAAGGATTTGAAAATAGATATCCCAACACATTATCCGGAGGACAAAAAGCTAGAGTTGCCTGCCTTCGTGCTATTTTATCAGAACCAGAGGCTCTTCTATTAGATGAACCTTTTTCATCTTTAGACCCTGATCACAGAAATAGTTTTAGATTATTTGTAATGAATCAAATAAGAATTAAAAATATACCATGTATACTGGTTACTCATGATGAAAGTGATAAATTAATAAGTGATTATGAACCTCTTGATCTAATAAAATTTAGTAAAAAATATTAGTAAACATAAACATTAATTAATACTTTTCTAAAATAATTTAATTTGATAGTAATATCATAAACAACAAAAAGGTTTAACGATGAATTCTTTCGGTACAGCTTCTAATTCTGCGTTATTAGATAATAATAAATCAAATGTTACTAAAGCTGATGCAGAAGAGGCTATAAAAACATTAATTCAATATTTAGGCGATGACCCAAATAGAGAAGGCCTTATAGATACACCTAGAAGAGTTATAAAATCATTTCAAGAATTTTATTCTGGGTACTCTTTAAATGGAGAAGAAATATTATCAAAAACATTTGAAGATGTTGAGGGATACGATGATATTGTAATTTTAAAAAACATAAATTTTGAAAGTCATTGTGAACACCATATGGTTCCTATTATAGGTAGAGCAACGATAGGATACTATCCAAATAAAAGAGTGGTTGGCATATCAAAACTAGCAAGAGTTCTTGACGTTTTTGCAAAAAGATTACAAACACAAGAAACAATGACCGCTCAAATTTTAAATTGTATAGATGATGCTTTGTCTCCCAAAGGAACTGCTGTTTTAATAGAAGCAGAACATCACTGCATGACAACTAGAGGTGTTTTAAAAAATAACGTAACTATGACTACAAATAGATTTAGTGGTTGTTTTACTATAGACACTAATTTGCAAGATAGATTCATCAAGATGGCAAATTAAATTTATTAATAGTTTTAAAACCTATTTAAAGTAATAATATATCATGAAATTTTTTCCGATAGTTTATTTAATAGGAATATTACTCTGTATTTTAGCATTGTTTATGTTGATCCCTGCTTTAGTAGATTGGTTCTATGGAGGCAATGACTGGCCTGCATTTCTTGGATCTTCTTTAATAACTTTTTTGTTTGGTAGTATAGCTTATTTTACTGCTAAAGGAAGTTCAACAGAGCACCTGGAATTACGTCAAGCCTTTTTATTAACTAACAGTGCTTGGTTATCCATAGCTTTATTTGGGTCATTGCCTTTTTACTTTTCAGAAATAAACATGAGTTTTGTGGATTCAATTTTTGAATCAACCTCTGGAATAACAACAACTGGAGCAACAGTAATTCTAAATCTAGAAAATACATCGTATGGTATTTTAATTTGGAGAGCACTTCTTCAATGGTTAGGCGGAGTAGGTATAATTGTAATGGCATTAGCAATATTACCAATGCTTTCAATAGGTGGTATGCAACTTTTTAAAACCGAATCATATGAAACTCCTGAAAAAGTTGTACCAAAAGCAGCAAGCTTTGCTGCTGGTATAAGTATAGTTTATTTAACTTTAACGATAATTTGGGCTTGTATGTTGTGGGGAGCTGGAATGCCAATTTTTGATTCTATTGCTCATGCCATGACAACTATTTCTACTGGAGGATATTCAACTAAATCATTATCATTAGCAGCCTTTAATTCATATTCTATTGAGATAATTATAACTTTTGGAATGATAGTAGGATCATTACCTTTTGTTCACTACCTTTCAATAACTAAAAATGGATGGAAAAATCTAATTAATGATGACCAAGTTAAGTTGTTTTTTACATTAGTAATATTTGTTATTTTTATAATTTCACTTTACCTTTATTTACATGATGTTCCATATTTAAAAGCACTAAGACTTGCCTCATTTAATGTTGTTTCTATTATTACGGGAACTGGCTTTGGCACATCTGATTTTAATAGTTGGGGAGGATTTGCAACAACACTATTATTAATCCTTATGTTTATTGGAGGATGTGCTGGATCAACGACATGTGGACTTAGAATGGCCCGCATTCAAATTTTGGTAGCCAATGCTAAATCTCAAATATCAAAATTAATTAGACCTCACGCAATAGTAATATCATATTATAATAAAAAACCAATACCTGAGAATGTTTCAGAATCTGTTATGGGCTTTTTTTTCTTATATATATTATGTTTTGCAATATTAGCATGTATTTTAGGAAGCCTTGGTTTAGATTTAATTACTGCAATTTCTGGAGCCGCATCAGCAATTGGCAATGTTGGACCAGGATTAGGTGATATTATTGGACCATCAGGATCTTATCAAACTATTCCAGATATAGGAAAGTTATCTTTATGTGCAGGAATGATTATAGGTAGATTAGAAATTTTTGCTATTTTAGTTATGTTTTCTCCTTTATTTTGGAAAAACTAATCTTTTAACTATTATTAGACTTTATTTGGATAATTTCTTTCTTGTTTACAAAACTCACATACTACTTTGATATTTCCATCTATATCCGATATTTCATGTAAATCGTCTTTGCTTAAAGTTTCTAAAGCTGACTGAACTTTTTCATCAGAACATCTGCATTGATCCCTTATTTTAATTTTGTCAAAAACAGTTACTCCAATTTGATTAAATAACCTTAAAAGAATATTTTCAGAAGAAAGATTAGAGGATAAAAACTCTTCTTTATTTAACGTCGACAAAAAGCTTAATGAAGTATTCCATACTTCTTCATTATTATCATTATCAATATAATCATTCTGATTAGGCATTTTTTGAAGCATAATAAGGCCTGCTGAATATAATTGTATAGCTTCATCTTGCTTTTTATCAAAATCATAAGAATTAAAGGTAACAAATCTTGTTTTTAATTGTTCAGAATTATTAAAATAATGTTCTGCTGATTTTGATAAAATTTTTCCTTCTAGAGATACAATACCTTGGTACCTTTTAGAAAACTCTCCTTGATCTAATGTAAATGATATATGGCCACTTCCCATCAAAGATAACAAATCATTTTCACAATTTAAACATTCTGTTTCAAAACCTGCATACCCTCTTAAAAAACCATCATTTGTTATATCTGAAAATAATGTATGAACCTCACCGTTACCTTTTGCCTGCAAGGTAAAAATTCCCTTATGTTTCATTCTAGAGCCTATACAAGCGGTTATGCTCAAAGCATCAGCAAGCAAACTTTCAATAACTTTAGGATAATTGTGCCGTTTTATTACATTTGATACAGTAGTTCCTAACCTTACTATACTACCTCTAACTTGATTGTTTCCTAATTGAAAAGGGATAACTGTATTAGTATCATTTAACATTTTAATATACCTGATATGTAATCTTATTAGCTAAGATAGACAATAATGCATAATTGCCTTTTGAGCGTGCAACCTATTCTCTGCTTCATCAAACACCACAGATTGCATACCTTCAAACACGTCTTTACTAACTTCTTTTCCACGATATGCAGGTAAACAATGCATAAAAATAGCATTTTTATCTGCCAAACTCATTATATTTTCATTCACCTGAAATGGCAAAAATATCTTTTCAGGAGATATATTTTCATCGCCCATAGATGTCCATGTATCAGTAATAATACAATTAGCTCCGTCAGCAGCTAAATATGGATCATGCATAATTTTTATTTTATTATTTTTTTTAATAGCCCAAGTCATAGTTTCTTGATGAGGAACCACTCCTTCAGGACAAGCTATATTCAGTTCGAAATCAAGTAAGACTGAAGCTTCAATCCAACTCTGAAGAACATTGTTACAATCTCCAAACCATGCAATTTTTTTATTTTTAAAATCAATCAGATGTTCTTTAATGGTAACTAAGTCTGCCACTACCTGACAAGGATGACTATAATCAGTTAAAGCGTTTATCACTGGCACATTAGATGTATTTGCAAAATTTATCATTTGATTATGTCCAAAACATCTAATAACAATCATATCTGCATATCTTTCTAATACTCTAGCAGTGTCTTCAATCGTTTCCCTTTGACCTAGTTGCATTTCTTTTTCATTTAAAATAGTAGAATTACCACCTAACTGATTTATCCCTACTTCAAACGAAATACGAGTTCTTAAAGAAGGTTTTTCAAATATTAAAACCGCTTGTTTATCTTTCATAAACTTTGGTGCACCTGTAGATTTCCATTTTATCGATAATGAAATTATTTGAATCAAATCTTCAGTTGTAAGTTCTTTTAAATCAATAAAATTAGGCATTTTAATCCGACTTGTTCTTTATTTCTAATATAACTTCATTCAAAATTTCAAAGGCCATATTTATTTCATTTTTGGAGGTATTTAAAGGAGGAAGTAATCTAACGGTATTTTCAGCTGCTCCAACTAATAACAAGCCTTTTGATCTTGCAGTATTTACAAAATCTCCTGGGTTAATATTATCATGAAGTTGAAATCCTCTAAGCATTCCTGAACCTTTCGTTTTCAACAAAATATTTTCGTTACTTAAATTATTTTTTATTAGATCATTCATTTTATTATCTAAATATATTATATTATCTCTTAAAATATCTAAAAAGCCTTCTTCTAACAAAAGATCTAGCACAGCATTTGCAGATCTCATAGCTAAAGGATTCCCCCCAAAAGTACTGCCATGAGTTCCAGGTATCATTGCGTCGCCAACAGAAGCTTTTGCCATAACTGCA
>CAJJBL010000098.1 GCA_905182395.1 alpha proteobacterium SCGC AAA536-G10
GCGCTCTAACCAACTGAGCTACACCCGCCATATTGCAATTAAAAAAACTGCACAAAATAAAAAAATAATATATTTTATTATAACTATTTTATATTTTATCTATAACTATTTAATAATTTTAATTTAATCAAGGTTTATTACATGAATAAAATAATTTATAACTTTGCAAATAGAAATAACAACTTAGGCACTGAAACTGCTTTCACTGTTTTAGCCAAAGCTAATAAACTAGCTGCAGAAGGTAAATCCATTATTAATTTAGGAATAGGTCAACCAGACTTCCCTACTCCAGAACATATTGTAGAAGCTGGAATTAAAGCATTAAGAGATGGACATCATGGCTACACCCAATCAACTGGAATACCTAAATTAAGAGAAGCCGTCTCTGAAGATATTTTTAAAAGACATAATCAAAATGTTTCACCTGAAAATATATTAATTGTTCCTGGTGGAAAAGTTATAATTTTTTTTGCTGCGATGCTAATGGGAGAAAAAAATAAAGAAATTTTATATCCTAACCCTGGATTTCCGATTTACGAATCAGCTATCAATTATTCCGGAGCAAAAGCTGTACCTTATGAACTTAGTGAAAAAAAAGGGTTCTCTTTTTCAGCTGAAGATATCCTTAATAAAATAAACGACAAAACTAGCTTAATAATTATAAATAGCCCTGCGAACCCTACAGGAGGAGTTGTCCCCAAAATTGAATTAGAGAAACTTGCAAAAGGTTTAGAAAAACATCCAAATGTTATCCTAATGAGCGATGAGATTTATGATCAATTTTGTTTTGGCTCAACACCATTTACCTCAATGTTATCATTTCCAAATATTAGAGACCAATTAATAATATTAAATGGTTGGTCTAAAACTTATGCAATGACCGGCTGGAGACTTGGTTATGGAATATTTCCTACTAAGCTATATGAGATTGCAGAAAAGCTAGCTGTCAATATTCATTCATGCGTGAATGCTAGCGCGCAATACGCTGCGATAGAAGCTCTTCAAGGCTCCCAAGAATGTGTTGTAGAAATGAATAACGCTTTTAAAAAAAGAGCTTATTATATGTACAAATCCCTTAATGATATTGACGGCTTTAATTGCCAAGAACCTAATGGTGCTTTTTATTGTTTTCCTAACATAAAAGTTACTAATAAAAGTTCTACAATAATTCAAAATGAACTTTTAGATAATTTAGGAATTGCTACAGTAGCGGGTACTTCTTTTGGAAAATATGGAGAAGGATTTATAAGACTATCCTGCGCAAATTCAAGTGAAGCCATTCAAGAAGCTATTGAACGAATAAAGGCTGTTTATTGAAAATTAAAGTTGCCTAATTTTTAATCGTTTTTTAAAAATTAGTCTTCAAATTTAAAAGATTAATTCATATTTCTACATAATTAATTAAATATTAAAATAAAAGGTAATAATAATGAAAAAAATAGAAGCAATTATAAAACCTTTCAAATTAGATGAAGTAAAAAACTCACTAGCTTTGATTGGTATTCAAGGATTAACAGTATATGAAGCCAAAGGTTTTGGGCGACAAAAAGGACATACTGAACTATATAGAGGCGCTGAATACGTTGTTGATTTTTTACCAAAAATTAAAATCGAGATTATAGTAGATGATGAACTTCTTGAAACAGCTATAGATTGTATAGAACAATCTGCAAAAACTGGTCGTATTGGAGATGGAAAAATTTTTGTGTCTTCAATAGAACAAGCCATTCGTATTCGTACGGGTGAAAAAGGTAATGACGCAATTTAATAAAAAATGGAGTACTTAAGAAATGTCAGATGCAAAAATAATAATGGATATGATAAAAGAAAAAGAAATACAATTCGTAGATTTAAGGTTCACAGACCCAAGAGGTAAATTGCAACATGTATCTCAACATGTTTCAACAATTACTGAAGAAACTCTCGCAGAAGGATTTATGTTTGATGGATCTTCAATAGCTGGTTGGAAAGCAATAAATGAATCAGATATGAAACTTATGCCTGATTGCTCTAGAAGCATTGTAGATCCTTTCTTTTCTCAACCAACATTATCTATTTTTTGTGATGTTCTAGACCCAATGACTGGAAACCCTTATGATAGAGACCCAAGATCAACAGCTAAACAAGCGTTAACATATATGACTTCATTAGGAATTGGAGATACAGCTTTTTTTGGACCTGAACCAGAGTTTTTTGTTTTTGATGATGTTAAGTATGAAGCTGAAATGAATTCATCTTTTTATAAAATAGATTCTTCTGAAGGACCTTACAATTCAGGTAAAAAATTTGAAGAAGGCAATATGGGCCATAGACCTGGAATTAAAGGAGGATATTTTCCAGTTCCTCCAGTTGATTCTGCACAAGACTTAAGAAGTGAAATGGTTCTTTCTTTAGTAGATATGGGTGTTCCTATGGAAAAACATCATCACGAAGTAGCTCCTTCTCAGCATGAATTAGGTATGATGTTTGGAACTTTAATTGATACAGCAGATAATGTTCAATTATATAAATATGCCGTACATAATGTAGCTCATTCTTTCGGACAAACAGCTACATTTATGCCTAAACCAGTTGCAGGAGACAATGGAACTGGCATGCACTGTCATCAGTCAATTTGGAAAGATGGTAAACCTCTTTTTGCTGGCGATAAATATGCTGAATTATCTGAAATGTGCCTGTTTTATATTGGAGGAATTATTAAACATGCAAAAGCTCTTAATGCGTTTACAAACCCTTCAACAAACTCATATAAAAGACTAATACCTGGATATGAAGCACCAGTTATTTTAGCTTATTCTGCAAGAAACAGATCAGCTTCATGTAGAATTCCATATACAGATAGTCCAAATGGAAAACGAGTAGAAGTTAGATTTCCTGATGCAACAGCTAACCCTTATTTGGCATTTTCAGCTATGTTAATGGCTGGACTTGATGGCATTGAAAATAAAATTCACCCTGGTCAACCAATGGATCAAGATCTATATGAATTACCTGCAAGTGAATTAGATAGCATTCCTACTGTATGTGCTTCTCTAAGAGAAGCATTAGACGCTCTCAGAGAAGACATGTCTTTTTTAACAAAAGGTAATGTGTTCACTGAAGATCAAATTGAAGCTTACATTGAATTAAAAATGGAAGAAGTAATTCAGTTAGAGCATGCACCTCATCCTGTTGAGTTTAAAATGTATTATTCTAGTTAATTACATTTAAAGTCATAAATAAATAAAACCCAACAGATAAAGTTGGGTTTTTTTATTTACAGATTACTCAAATAAGACTAAATATTGTAAAATATTCTAACATCTAAGCTACATATAGTTATTAATTTCATCATGAAACAAGATTTATTTAAAGAAAACAATTACTCTGCATCTGCAATTGAAGTTTTAGAAGGACTTGAACCTGTCAGACATAGACCTGGTATGTATATTGGAGGTACAGATAGAAATGCTTTACATCACTTAGCGATAGAGATCATTGACAATTGCATGGATGAGGTCGTTGCAAAGCACGCTACAAAAATTAATATAGAGTTAATGGAGAATAATACTCTTTGTATTAGTGATAACGGAAGAGGTATTCCGATAGATAATCATCCTAAATTTAAAGAAAAATCTGCATTAGAAGTTATAATGACTACCTTACATTCAGGTGGGAAGTTTTCTAACAAAAGTTATACAACATCTGGTGGCCTTCATGGAGTAGGTGCATCAGTAGTAAACGCATTGTCAATTTTTATGAACGTAGAAGTAATTCGTTCTGGAATTATTTATAGACAAGATTTTTCTAAAGGAAAAACGACATCAAATCTACAAACCTTGGGTGAAACAAAAAAACCAAATGGAACATCAATAACTTTTAAACCTGATGATGAAATTTTTGGTGAAAATAATTTATTTACACCTGAAAAGTTATTTAACATTATAGAATATAAGGCATACCTTTTTGGAGGTGTTGAAATTAATTGGAAATGCCATCCTTCTTTAATTTCAGACAATTCAAAAATTAAAAATGAAATAAAGCTTTGTTTTAAAAATGGATTAAGTGATTACATTCAGTTAAAAACTATTTCTACACCTCTTTTTATTAGCTCAACATTTGAAGATAAAGTTAATATTAATAATGAATTAGTTCAGTGGGCAATTAGATGGTTTACAATAGACGAACCAAACTTTATTGAATCTTTTTGTAATACAGTCCCTACGCCACTAGGTGGAACTCATGAGTTAGGATTTAGGCAAGCCTTAATAAAAGGAATAAGAAATTTTGCTGAAATAAAAGGTTTTAAAAAATATAGTGAATTCACTTATGATGATTTAATGAATGCAACAGGTTCAATATTATCTATTTTTATAAAAGAACCTCAATTTCAAGGTCAAACAAAAGAAAAACTTGTAAACACTTCAGTTACAAAATTAATTGAAACGGCTATTAAAGATAGATTTGAAACTTGGTTAACTATTGATGCTACAAGAGGTGAAGCTATTCTTAATAGAACTATAGAAGTTTATGAGGAAAGAAAAAAAAGAAAAAAAGAAAAAGATATATCAAGAAAAAGTATAACTAAAAAAATAAGATTACCAGGAAAACTAGCTGATTGTTCAAGCAATCATTTTGATGAAACAGAGTTATTTATAGTTGAAGGAGATAGTGCTGGGGGATCAGCAAAACAAGCGCGAAACAGAAAAAATCAAGCCGTATTGCCCTTAAAAGGTAAAATTTTAAATGTAGCAAGCGCCTCTAATGAAAAAATGCTTCAAAATCAAGAGTTAAATGATCTAAAACAAGCATTAGGCTTAAATTCAAACTCAAGTCAAGATATAGAAAACCTAAGATATAATAAAATCATAATAATGACTGATGCAGATGTTGACGGCGCCCATATTGCAGCTTTACTTTTAACTTTTTTTTATAATAATTTTCCTAAAATTATAGAAATGGGAAATTTATTTATTGCACAACCGCCACTATATAGAGTAACACATGCTGGAAAATCTTTTTATGCTCAAACAGAAGAACTAAAAAATAACATTATTAAAAGTAAGTTCTCAGGCAAAGGGTTTGTGAGTCGCTTTAAAGGATTAGGAGAGATGCCTCCCTCTCAGTTAAAAGAAACTACAATGAACCCAAATAGTAGAACTTTGCTCAAAGTGACATTACCCAAAAGAGATGTAGACGAAGCTGATCAAAGAAGATTAGTTGATGAATTAGTAAATATTTTAATGGGAAAAAAGCCAGAGTTAAGATTTAAATATATTCAAGAAAATGCCAATTTAATTGATAATTTTGATATTTAATAAATAATTAATTATTGCGGTTTTAATTGACATTTAATTTTAATAAAGTAATCACAATCTAATAAATAGTTATATTTTTAATTTCTTAAGGATTTTTTTTGAGTTTTCAAACATTAGGGTTAAGTGAAGAAATTTTAAAGTCTATTAAAGAAATAGGCTACGAAACACCTTCAGAAATACAACAACAAGCAATACCTCATGTTTTGATGGGTAGAGATATACTTGGATGCGCCCAAACTGGCACAGGCAAAACAGCATCTTTTATGATACCATTAGTAGAAATACTTATAACTGGACAATCTAAATCACGGATGCCTAGGTCATTAATACTGGCGCCAACCAGAGAGCTTGCAATGCAAGTCTCTGAAGATTTTAATATTTTTAATAAATACCTAAAACTCCAGATGGCACTGCTAATTGGTGGAATATCATTTTCCGAACAAGATGGAAAGCTTGCTAAAGGCGTTGATGTGCTAGTAGCCACTCCTGGAAGACTTCTTGACCACATTGAAAGAGGAAAGGTAATGTTAAAAGATGTTAAAATTCTTGTCATTGACGAAGCAGACAGAATGCTAGATATGGGCTTTATTCCTGATATTGAAAAAATAACTAAACTGCTTCCAAAAATTAGACAAACTTTATTTTTTTCTGCAACTCTTTCTGATGAAATAAGACATATTGGTAAAAATTTTGTTATTAACCCTAAAGAGATATCTGTTAACCCAGACACAACTACTGCTACTAACATAGAAAGTTATTTAATTAACACGTCACATGAAGATAAATTAAGTAATTTAAAGAAAATTTTAAATATAGAAAAAATTAAAAATGCTGTAATTTTTTGTAATAAAAAAATTGATATAAATAAAGTAAATATTTTTCTTAAAAAAAATAAATTTAGTACTGTTTGTCTTCATGGTGACATGAACCAAAGTGCAAGAATTAATTCCCTAGAAGAATTTAAAAGTGGATTAGCAAAAATTCTTGTTGCCTCTGATGTAGCAGCTAGAGGGTTAGATATAGCAGGATTAAGTCATGTGTTTAACTATGACGTTCCAAATAATCCAGAAGATTATATTCATAGAATAGGAAGAACTGGTAGAGCTGGACTTTCTGGGAAAGCTTTTACACTTTGCAGTGAAAAAGAAATAAAAAGTTTAACACTAATAGAAAAGTTAATTAAAAAAAGTATAAATGTATATAAATTTGATGAAATTTGTTTAGAAAGCAAATCTCCAAAAATAATTAATATTAAGAGTAATAAATTGAATGAAGAAGAAGTGTTAAAAAATAAAAATAATCATCCAAACATTCCTCCTATTGAAAATTTTATAAACTTTAAACAAAGCGGTCAAATACCATCTTTCTTAACTAGTAA
The DNA here is from genome assembly GCA_905182395.1 of alpha proteobacterium SCGC AAA536-G10. Classification (GTDB taxonomy): domain Bacteria; phylum Pseudomonadota; class Alphaproteobacteria; order Puniceispirillales; family Marisalimonadaceae; genus CAJJBL01. The sequence goes on from CAJJBL010000098.1 coordinate 6,676, forward strand.
ATAGAAAATTATTTTAAAGCTTTAGCTATTATTTCGGATAAATCTGATGATAACTTTTTTTTCTTATAAATTTTATATAAAGAATTTTTCATTTTCTTTTTTCTATCATCAGTATAATTATTAAATCTAGTCAATGGCAAAACTAATCTTGCAGCAGCTTGCGAGTTAAATGAATCAATTAAGCATATTTGTTCAGAAACAAAATTATATCCTGAACAGTCGTTCGCATGAAACAACAAAGTATTTTCTCTTTGGAAAACACCTAAAACTGACCTTAATTTATTAGGACTCTTATAGTCAAAAGCATCATGAGATAAAAGTTTTTTAATAAAATTAATCCCTTCACCTTTAATATTAAGTATAGACATCATCTCAAACCATTTTTCTAAAACTAAACTATTATTAGACCATTTAGAATAAAAATTATTTAAATGCTTAATAGAGTTTTCGCTATTATCTTGGCATAAAGACTTCAAACCAATTGAAGATAATGTCATATTTTTACTTAAAGTTATATTCTGAGCCAACTCAATTCCTGTTTCGCTTTTTATTAAAACAAGATAATTTAAAATTTTTGATAATAATGATCGTTCTTCATATTTTTCACTTCGGTCTATATTGTCATTAAAAAGTTTAAGAGCAGTTTGTTCAAAAGGATCCTTTAAACGTAAAGCTATTTGTTTTGATAGCTTCACTCTTGATTCAAATATATCAATCGGATCAGATATATGAGACAAACCTTCTAATGTAGTTCTAGAAGGCAACTCTAACAAACAGGCCATAAGAGATGGGTTTAATAATTCTTTAATCAAAAAATTCTTTAAAACAGAAATAATTAAATCTATTTTTTCTATATCTTTAAAAGAACTTATGTATAAATTTTGTATAGACTCCCATTTATTAAAAGAGTCATTATCGAATTTAAGTATATGTATATTTTCTTCAAAATTTAAATCTGTTTTTATATTAACAGGCGCAGAAAATCCTCTTAATAATGATGGAACAATTTTATTCTTAAAGCCCGTTAAAATAATATTGTCTTTGTTTTTAGACAATAAAAAAACATGCTCATACTTCATATTTAAATTATTAATACTAAATTGAACTGGATAACCATGTATGTCGATTAATGAAATAGTAATAGGTATAGGTAAACAGCTCTCTATTTTATTAATTGATTGAGAAAAACTAAGTGTTAATCCATCATTATTATAGTCTCTTTGAATATTTAATTCTGGTGTACCTGCTTGGCTATACCATTTTTTAAATAAATCCAAATCTATATTAGAGCCTCTTGATAGTGCTTCAAGAAAATCTTCACATGTTACCGCTTTACCATCAAACATTTCAAAATATACATCAATACCTTTTCTATATAGTTCTGCTCCAAGATAATTATAAATCATTCTTATAACTTCTGCACCCTTTTCATAAACGGTAGGAGTATAAAAGTTATTAATTTCTTGGTATTCATCAGGTCTAATAGGATGCTTATTAGAACCAGAATCTTCAGGAAATTGAATAGATCTAAGGAGCATCACATCCTCGATTCTTTTAACTCCTCTATTATTCATATCAGCAGAAAATTCTTGATCTCTAAAAACAGTCAAACCTTCTTTGAGAGTTAATTGAAACCAATCTCTGCAAGTAACTCTATTACCTGTCCAGTTATGGAAATATTCATGTGCAACAATACTTTCAATGTTCTTTAAGTCTAAATCTGTTGCTGTATTTAAATCTGCTAAAATAAATTTAGAATTAAATATATTCAAACCTTTGTTTTCCATTGCACCCATATTAAAATGACTAACTGCAACTATCATAAAACATTCAAGATCATACTCTAGACCGTATTTTAATTGATCCCATTCCATCGCTTTTTTAAGGCAATTCATAGCATGTTGAGTTAAATTTTTATTTCCAATTTCTGTATAAATTTCTAAATTTATTTTTTTGTTAGAAGATGTAACAAATGAAGATGAAGTTACTTCTAAAGAACCAACAACTAAAGCAAAAAGATATGAGGGTTTAGGAAAAGGATCATCCCAAACTTTAAAATGTCTAATTGGATTACCGTTATTATCGTTTAAAATACCTTTTTCTATTAAATTACCATTCGACAAAATAGTACTACAGGACAATGGTGCTTCAATTCTAACTTTAAAAATAGTTAAGCAATCAGGACGGTCTGGAAACCAAGTAATTTTTCTAAATCCTTCAGGTTCGCATTGAGTACACAACATTTTATTAGATTCATACAAGCCCTCTAAAGATGTGTTATCAGCAGGATAAAGCTTAATTTTTGATACAATCCTTACTTCAGATACGTCATCAGAAATTGGAATTGATATCAATTCATCATTAATAAAAAATTTATTAACATCAATATCATAAAAAGATTGATTATCTAATGATACTTCAAAAGAACAAGTTTCTAAATTAACACCATTCAAATCTATAGTAGAATTTAATTGAAAATTATTAATGTCTTTTATATTGTT
>CAJJBL010000099.1 GCA_905182395.1 alpha proteobacterium SCGC AAA536-G10
TAAATCAATGTCATTAATCTGATTGTTATTTAAGTTTTTTATAAATTCTGAAATAGTTTTAGGATATAAAATATGTTCAATTTGTGAAACTCTTTCTTTTAACTTTGTTTCATTATCTGTTTTAAAAACTCGTACTACCCCTTGTGATAAAATAGGCCCCTTATCAATATGCTCTGTAACTATATGAACAGTTGCACCATGCACACTCATTCCTAATTTTAAAGCTCTTTTATGTGTGTTTAATCCTGGAAACAAAGGAAGTAAGGAAGGATGAATATTAAGAATTTTGTTATCCCAGTATTTAATAAACTCTTTACTGAGTATTTCCATAAAACCAGCTAAACATATAATATCTACTTTATTTTTTACTAAAATAGACAATAATTTTTTTTCAAAAGAGTTCTTAGAAATCATTTCTTTTCTATTAATTATTAAGGTCTTAAAACCTAATTCTTTTGCAGTATGAATACCTATACAATCTTTATTTGCAATTACAATTTTAATTATAGCTTTTAAATCATTGTTTTTTGAAGATTGGATTATAGCTTCCATATTTTTGCCATAACCAGAAATAAGTATTGCTATATTGGGATTAATCATTTTTTATATTATATACTTTATATGTTCCAGCCATTAAACAAGACATTCATAGTTCCTGTCTTATCTATTATATCCCCTATAATAAATGAATTGTAACCATTGTCATTTATATCATAAATTATTTCATCTGCGTCATGTTCATCAGCAAATATTAATAACCCTATTCCACAATTGAAGGTTCTTGCTAATTCAAAAAAAGAGATATTTGCTTGCTCTTTGAGCCAACTGAAAACAGGTGGTATTAAAAAATTATTCATGTCAAATTGTAAAGTTAGATTTTGGTTGAATGCTCTTTGGGGGTTTTCTATTAATCCACCTCCAGTAATATGGCTTATGGATTTAACTTTAAAGTTCTTGTTGGCAGCTATGAAAGCATTAGTATATAATAACGTTGGCTCCATTAATATATCTGCATAACTTTTATCTTTATCAAAAACAGCTTTGTCAAAAATATTAATAGAGTTTGATTCTAATATTTTTCTTACAAGAGAATAACCATTGGAATGAATGCCGCTACTAGATACAGCTATTACTTTATCACCTTTTTTTACAGCGCTTTTGTCAAGTAATTTATTTCTTTCCACTGCACCAACACAAAATCCAGCTAAATCAAAGCTTCCAAATGGATAATGTCCAGGCATTTCAGCAGTCTCACCTCCTATAAGCGCACATCCTGATTGTTTGCAGCCTTCTGCTATTCCTTGTATGACCTGAATAGCGATTTCATTATCTAATTTACCTGTTGCAAAATAGTCCATAAAAAACAATGGAACTGCCCCTTGAGCTAAAACATCATTAGCACACATAGCAACCAGATCAATACCTATGTTAAAGTAAGATTTAGTTTCGATTGCTAACTGTAATTTTGTTCCAACTCCATCAGTGCTCGATACAAGAATAGGATCTTTAAATCCAGCATTATTCAAATCAAACAATCCTCCAAATCCACCTATTTCACCTGTAGAACCTTTTATAGCTGTTGATTTAGCTATTGGAGATATTTTTGAAACTAAATCATCTCCTTTACTAATATCTACTCCAGCATCACTATAAGTAATTGTTGGTCTTTTATTTTGGGTGGTTTTATTTGATTTAGTACCTTTTATTGTCATTGAAAATCAATCTATAATAAAGAATGTCATTAGAAAAATAAATTTAAGCTTAAAAAAAAGCATTTATAATTATATGCAAAATAATGTATTTGATATATCGATGTTACAATTGATTTTCAATTAAAAAATTAGGTTTCGTTAAAAATGATTATAAAATATTTTAAAATAATAATTATTTTTATTTTTGAAATAATTATAATTGATACAAATGCTATTGCTTCAATCATTGATGATTGTCGTAATTCATCATTTTTTATTCAAAACATTAAGGTTGATATTACAAAAAAAAACCTATTGGAAGCAAGAAGTGTGGCTGAAAAAAAAGCCAAGAATATAGCCTTGTCTAGGTTGTTATCAAGATTAACTTTAAATAATTCTATTATAACACCTGAAAGCTATAATGAATTTGATATGGTAGAGTATTTAAAAATTAATAGTGAAGCTAATAGTAATAAAAGATATAAAGCAGATTTTGATATATGTTTTAATAGAGAATCAGTTATTAATTTTTTTTTAAAAAATAAATTACAATATGCTGAAACCTATAGAAAACCAATATCTGTTCTACCTATTTATAGAGGTCCTAGAGGTTTTATTCTCTGGGATCCCAAAGATTTATGGTATTCAGTCTGGAATGACAGGTTAAAAACGCTAGATGGTTTAGTTAAATTAAAATTAGCAAAGGGAAGTTTATATTTAAAAAGAAATATGACGACAAAAGTGATTTTAAATTCTGATGAACAAATAATTAAAAAGTTAGCAAATAATGAAAATACAGATTCAGTATTATTAGTTGTTGCAGAGCCAATAATGTTAAATGATGGAAAAACATATTTAAGTACTTATGCTAAATTATTTGATAATAGTGGAAAATTAAAAAATGTACTTCCTGGTAATAAAACTCCTCTTAAAACTAAAACTTCAATCTATAATATTGAAGAAAGAATGTTTCAGGATGAAGTTGACAATATATTAAATTCAATAGAATTAAATTGGAAGATAGATAACGTAATTGATCCAAATATTTCAAATAGAGTTGATCTTTGGATACCTATTCCTATAAGTGCCTCAAGTACTTTAACGGAGCCATTAATTTCAAGTAACAAAAGTATAAAAGTCAAATCAATAGTTGGATTTAATAAATCAGGAATTATTAAAATAAATGATGAATTAATTTCATATAACAATAACATTATAAGAAGAGTAGATAAAAATCTATCTAATAGTTTTGAAGATATAAGTAGAGGTTTGTTTGATACTAAAATAAAAGAATATAGAAAAGGTGATACTGTTGTCCAAAAAAATATAGATATCTGGCCTTTATCAATCAAAATTATAAGGAGTTTGCCATTTGTAAAAGAAGTTAAAGTTATATCTATTGCGAGTTCAGGTGGAAGAATTTTAGTTAATTTTTTAGGTAGCAAAAAAACTTTTTTTCAGGCTATCTTTGAAAAAGGTTTAGTCTTTAAAAATCTTAATACAAGTCAATATATACTTAAAAATTGAATTTAATATAAGGTAATAGTTAATTATAAGATGTCTAATTTGATGAAAACAACAAAACCAACAATTTATAATATTTATATAATATTATTCATATTATTTATATTAACTATATATCTATTTGAAATAATTATTCCTTTTGTTTTAGCTTTTATGATTGCTTATATTGTTAGCCCTTTAAAAAAAAAGTTAGAAAAATACATAAACAAAACGTTAGCCAGTTTTTTATCTATATTATTTTTTATCCTGTGTATCTTAGCTGTTTTTGTTTTAGTGTCTCCAATTATTCTAAAACAATTGCAAAACTTAGTTTCAATGACTCCTTTATACTTAGAAAAAATTGAAAATTTAATTAATAAATTAGATGATACATACTTACTCAAAGAAAATATTGAAAATGGATATTATTTTAATTTTATAAAGCCTTTTTTCACAAATTTAATAAGTACCGGCAATAATATAATTAATCATAGTATTTTATTTTTTAATGGTTTTTTTAATATAATTCTAGTGTTTGTGATTAGTTTTTATATGCTTTTAGAAATTCATAATTTAAAATCATTTATATTTAAAATTGCAAAAAAAGCTGATTTTCATAATTTTGCAGTTATCATAGAACAAATAGATTCTATTTTATCTAAATTTATTCGAGGGCAAGGTTTAATCTGTCTAATTTTATCTATATTTTATAGTATTACATTATATTTGGTTGACATTAATTTTGGTATTTTGTTAGGGTTTTTTGCTGGCATCATTTCTTTTATCCCATATGTTGGAGCTATTTTAGGAGGAGGGTTTACATTAATATTAGGAGTAACTCAATTTGGTATTAATTCTGAATTAATTTTTTTGTTCTTAATTTTCATGTCTGGTCAATTATTGGAAAGTTATTATTTAACGCCTAAATTTGTTGGAGACGCAATTAAATTAAATCCTATTTGGATTATATTTGCATTGTCATCTGGAGCTCATTTGGCTGGTCTGATAGGAGTTTTAATAGCTCTTCCAGTCGCTGCTATAATTGGAGTATTAGTAAGATATTATTATAATTTATTATTTGAAAATAATTAATTTATGAAAAATGAAAAGAAAAGAATAGATAATAAAATCTTTGCTACTCAATTAGCTCTTCCATTAAAGTTTAAAACTATCAACAATAGTGATAATTTTATAATTTCTGATTGCAATAAGGATGCTGTTGAATTAATTGATAATTTTGATTTTTGGAAAAATAATAAAAACATAAACTCTATACCAGCTATTATTATATATGGCCCAAAAGGCTGCGGCAAAACTCACATAAGCTCTATTTATCAACAACAAGTAGATTGTATAACTTTATCGTCAATAACTTCTAAAGAAATAAGATTAGCCGAAAAAGGTAATAATTTTATTGTCGATAATTTTCTTCCAAGCAAAGATTTTTCATCAGAAATGGTAATGCATTTCTTAAATGAAGTTAAATATAATTCTGGGTCAGTTTTATTTCTTTCAAGGCTTTCTGCTTTTAATACAGATTGGAGTTTGGATGATTTGAACTCTAGAATGAGAAGTCTCATGTCTTGCGAAATAAAATTACCTGATGAAATCCTTTTATATACTATTTTAATTAAATACTCTGAAGATAAAAAACTAATATTAAATGATAAGCAATGTCTTTATATTATAGAGAGAATAGAAAGAAACTTTGAAACAGTTATTTCAGTAATTGATAATTTAGATAGGATTTCATTAGAAACTAAAAAAAAATTAACTTTTGAAACAATTCAAAATATAATTAATTTAATGACTATAAATAAAAATAATCAAATTTGAATTTTTTTGACTTGACCATTTTCTAATCTAAAACCAAGCGTGCCATTTAATAATGATATTGCTTCTTTTCCAAATATATCATTTCTCCATCCTTTAAAAACTCTTAAATCATTATTTTTAGCTTCAATTAAATCCCGAAGATCATCATTATTAGCAATAAGTTTTTCTGCTAATCCACTTTCTTCAGAAGAAAATTTTAATAATAATTTTAATAGCTCTAAACTGTTACTAGATATATTAGACTTTTTATAAGTCTTGATTACATTAGGCCAATCTTCTTGTATAATTCTATTGGCATTTTGGATTGTTTCAATTATATCATTGCAGTTTTTATGTGAAAGTTGTTTTGGAAAAGCTCTTATTTTTTTAAGTTCAATAATAGTTTGAGGTGACTGATAAGATACATTAACAAGCACGTCATCTCTGATTAACTTATTTCTGGGTATATTTTGTTTCTTACACTCATTTTCTCTCCAAGCAGCAAGGTGTTTAAGTAAATTTAATGTCTTTGGTTTAGAGTTTTTTAATTTTATCCTTTTCCAAATATCTAAAGGATCAATTTTATATAAACTTTGATCACTTATAGATTGCATTTCTTTCTCAACCCATTCAGTTCTATTGCTATCATTAATAAGTTTTGTAATTATTGGATAAATTTTAATTAAGTGAGTAACGTCAGATATTGCGTATTCAATTTGATTTTTAGATAGGGGTCTTTGAAGCCAATTTGTAAATTGTAATTCTTTATTAACAGATAATCCTAAAAATTTATTTACTAAACCTTCATATCCGATTTGATCACCTAATCCACAAAACATTGCTGCAATTTGAGTATCATATATAGGATAAGGAATTTTACCTGTAAGATTTAAAAAAATTTCTATATCTTGTCTGGCAGCATGGAAAACTTTTAAAATATTTTTGTTTTCTAGTAATTTCCATATTATACTAAGGTCCACTCCTGACAAAGGGTCTATGGCACTTGCAAAATCTGATCCTGCTATTTGTATTAAGCATAACGAAGGGTAATAGGTGTTTTCTCTTATAAACTCAGTATCAATTGCTAACACTTTTTCATTAATACATTGGTTATAAAATTTATATAATGTATCATTATCTTTAATTGGGATTTTGGAGATTTTCATAGTTAGTAAACATAAATTAAATTTTCGATTAAACAACCAAAATCATTCAGTTATATAATAATTATTTAATAAATTTATAAGGATATATTTCAGTGTTTTTTAAAAACTATATTTTAATTTCTCTTGTTTTAATTGTTTCAAATATTAAAATTTCTTATAGTGTTCAACTGTTATCTCATACTGCCAATTATGTTTTGAGCGTCCAGAAAATTAATAAAAATAGTTCTCTTGAAGGTGGAGAAGGTAGAACAATTTTTGAAATTAAAAAAGTTTGTAATGGATGGGATGTATCTGAAAATTATATTTTAGTATACCAATTACCTAATGAAAAAAATGCTAAAAGCTTTTCTAGTTATAAAACCTTTGAAAATAATGATGGAACTTTGCATAGCTTTCAACTTAATGAAAAAAGTGATTTTAATGGAGAAAATAATTATGAAGGATATGTTGAAAAATCAAATAATAAAGTAACTGGATCTTTAATAAATAAAAACAACAAAGATCTATCTTTTAATAATGAAGTTCTCTTTCCTATTGATCATTTAAAAAAGTTAATTAATAAAGCAAAAAATAATGAGAACTACTTTAATTCAAAAGTATTTTTTGGCAGCGAAGAAACTGAATTAATTAAGATTGTTTCTGCATTTATAGGTAAAGAAAGAAAATCAAAATTAAAAAATAATGAGTATTTATCACAAAAAATGATTTGGCCCATGAAACTTGCTTTTTATGATAATGAATCTAAGCAATCAAAGCCAGATTATGAAATAACGCTTGAAATGGATGAAACTGGCGTTGTCCACTTTTATGAAATTAACTATGGTGATTTTATAATAAAAGCTGATTTGCAGAAAATTAAATTAATAAACAATCCATATTGCAAATAAAAAGATTTGTTATTTAATTTTTGATTCTTTAAATAAAACATGTTTACGTACCTTTGGGTCATATTTCATTAATTCTAATTTTTCAGGTTTTGTTCTTGGGTTCTTTTTTGTTACATAAAAGAAACCTGTGTCTGCTGAACTAATTAACTTAATCTGTAATGTAGCTGGTTTAGCCATTTTAAACTCCTGAAAATATTAACGTTAATCTATTCATTTTTTTAGTAAAGTCAAGTTTTGTAATACTTTGATTTTAATGATATTTCTTGTTTATTTTCTTCTTCTCTTTTTTCCATTATTCTTTATTACTGTCTTTATGCCGCCTGAATACCATTTTACAGCAATGCTTCCTAAAAAAGGCGAAACTTCTGTTATTTTTACTTTTAATTCCATTCCTGACTTAAAAGAGTAACCAGTCCTTTCTCCAGATAATATTTGTTTTATTTCGTCATAGTTATACCAGTCATGAGGTAATCCTTTAATAGGCAACAATGCTTCTGCTATACCATTATCTATTGACACAAATATTCCAAATTTATGAATAGATATGATATTACAATCTATAATTTCATTAATTTTATTCTCATATAAAAGTGTGATTAATCTATCAGTAGTTTTTCTCTCAGCAGAAGTTGCAGTTCTTTCAGTATTGGAAATATGCTCACATATCAATTTTAAATCAATCTCTTCTTCTGTATTTTGTTTTGAATTATTTTTTTTGATTATAGAAATAATCTTTCTATGAATTAATAAATCTGCATATCTACGTATAGGTGAAGTGAAATGTCCATAGTTTTTGAGAGCTAGTCCAAAATGAGAGCTGTTTGTGTTATCATACCTAGCTTGTGATTGACTTCTTAAAATTGATTGATTGATCATTTCTTGCTCAGGAGTTCCATTAGATAAATTTAAGATTTTATTCATCAATAAAGGATGAGGAACTTTTCCAATTAATATAGTTGATAATGGTTTTCCTATTAAGTCGATTAATATTTTGTATTTTTCTTGACTAGGAGGCTCATGAACTCGATATATACAATCCATATTTGCGGTTTTAATTTCTTCTGCAGCGGCAACGTTAGCTAAAATCATTAATTCTTCAATTATCTTATTACTAGTTATCCCATAAATAGTATCCACATGAGTAGGCCAACCTTTTTGGTCAAAAGAAATAACTCTTTCTGGTAAATTTAAATTTAAAGCGCCTCTTATTTGACGCTGTTTTTCTAAAAGGTTATAAACTTGATACAAAGAATTAATAACTTTTAGCGTTATTTTGTCCAAGTTATCTAAACTAGCTTTGTTATTAATAATATCTTCAACTTCATTATACGTAAAACGTTTGGCTGATTTAATAATAGATTGAAAAAATTTATGTGTTTTTTTAATGCCATTATTATCTAAAATAATCTCGACTGTTAAACATGCTCTATCTAAGTTTGGTTTTAAAGAGCATAAATCGTTTGACAATTCTTCTGGCAACATGGGAACAACAAGGTTTGGGAAGTACACAGAGTTTCCTCTTTTTCTTGCTTCCTTGTCCAATGCTGAGTTCTCTTCTACATAATAAGACACGTCAGCTATAGCAACTAAAATTCTCCAGCCTTTTTTGTCATCTAATTTCTCAGCATAAACTGCATCGTCAAAGTCTTTTGCATTATCTCCATCAATAGTGACTAATGGAGTTGTGGTTAAATCAACACGAGATTGATTTTTAAGAGGCTTGATTTTTTTTATTTCCTCTAAAATATTTTCTTCAAATTTATCACTTAGATTATACTCCCTAATTGCTAAATATGAGTATGTTTCTGGATTTAATGAAGATCCAATAACTTCAATTATTTCCGCATAGTTTAATTGATTATTATAATTTCTTTTAGAGTTTTGATTTATTTTTAACTTTTTAACTTTTAAATTTTTTAGAATTTGTCTTGATGCTGATTGGACCTTAACTATATCGCCTTTTTTAATAGTTAAGTTTTTGGGCACTATAGGTAGAATTATCTCTCTACTTTTTTTCCCTCTTTCTAATTCTTGAAGAATAAGTTCTTTTTGAAAATTTAATTTAACTTGTGCATAAAAAAACTTTCTTTCAATTTCTAATTTTTTGATAATTTTAATAACTTGTATTCGATCATTAAAAAAACTCAATTGCCCTAATACATGATCATTTTCATCAAATTTTATATTTTGATTATTGTAGGGAATTTTAATTATATTTTGAGAAAATTTTGGATCTAATATTCTTGCTTTTGCAAAGCCATCATTATCTATAGAAATTATTTCTAATGATAATATTAATGAATTTAAAACTTCATTAACCTGATCACCATTATTTTTTTTCATTATTATTAAACTAACATATTAATTAAGGGACTACTTTTTTTTAGTAGGTTTCTTTTTAGATCTAGGAGGTCTTGCCGCTTTTGCAACTATTAATTCAATTGCTTGCTCAAGATTTATTTCTTCCATAGAGATGGATTTAGGAAGAGTGGCTCTTATTTTATTGTACTCTACATAAGGACCAAAACGACCTGACTTAGCCAGTACTTGTCCATTTCCATCAGGATGATCTCCCAATACTCGGCCAAGATTTTGACTGTTTTCACCAATTAATACTACAGCATGATTTAAACCAATATTCATTACTGTTTCGTCTGCTGGTATGCTAATGAAATTAATGGCATATTTTAAATACGGCCCATAGCGTCCTATACCTGCTGTTATTTCTTGCCCAGTTTCAGGGTGTGTTCCAATAACTCTTGGTAATGAAAGCAGACTTAAAGCTTTTTCGAGATTAATTGTATTTGCTTCAATAAGTTTTGGTACGCTTGTTCTTTTTGGTTTTTTTTCTTCCCCAAGTTGCAGGTAGATTCCATATGGTCCTTTTTTAATTAAAACATTTAAATTAGTATCTGGATCAATTCCTAAAACACCATCATTTTCAGGCATAAATGTATCATTATTATCACCTTCATCATTTTGATTGCTAGCGATTTGTCTAGTAAACTTACATTCTGGATAATTAGAACATCCAATGAAAGCACCATATTTTCCTAATTCCAGTCCTAATTTGCCATTTGAACAAGTAGGACATTTTCTGCTTGGTTCACTGTTTTCTTTGTTATCAATTTCTTTTGGAAAAAACAAGTCTGTTAATTCATTTTCTAAGGCCTCAAGAATTTTATCTCTCTCTAACTCTGACATTTTATCTAAATGAATTTTAAAGCCATCCCAAAATTCTTTTAATAATATTTTATAATTAAGCTTTCCATCAGATACGCTATCTAATTTTTTTTCTAATTCAGCAGTGAAATCATATTGAATATATTGACCAAAGAAATTATTTAAAAAGGCAGTAAGTATTCTACCTCTCTCTTGAGGAATATGTTTGCCTTTTTCTTTTTCAACGTAACTTCTATCAACTAAAACTTTTAATATTGATGCATAAGTTGAAGGTCTGCCAATGCCTAATTCTTCCATTTTTTTAATTAAACTTGCGTCAGTATATCTTGGTGGCGGCTGAGTAAAATGTTGATCGCTATCAACCTTTTCTAGATCTACTTTTTCACCATCAATCAAGTTAGGTAAAATTTTATCATTCTCTTTATCTTTATAGACAAAAAAACCAGGAAAATAAACTTGGGAGCCATTTGCTCTGAATGCAATTGTTTTATCTTCTGATGTTATGTCAGCTGATGTTTCGTCTAATTCTGCAGACTGCATTTGACTTGAAATAGTTCTTTTCCATATTAATTCATAAAGTTTTAATTGCTCATTATCTAGATAATTTGAAATAGATTCTGGATCACGTCCAATTTCAGTTGGTCTTATTGCCTCATGAGCTTCTTGTGCATTGGCAGCTTTAGATTTATAAACTCTAGGAATGTCAGGTATAAATGTTGCTCCATGACGATTAGTAATTTCAGCTCTTATTTCATCAATTGCCTGCGAACTTAATTGAACACCGTCAGTTCTCATATATGTGATTAAACCAGTTGTTTCTGATCCTATATTGATACCTTCATATAACCTTTGAGCTATGCTCATAGTTCTAGACGCTCCATAACCTAATTTATTTGAAGCTTCTTGCTGCAGTGTTGAAGTTGTAAATGGAGCTAATGGATTTCTTTTTACCCGTTTTTTTTCAATTTTTGTTATATTAAATTTTGAATTTTGAATTTTATCAAGGGCTAGGTTTGCTTCTTCTTCTTTTTTAATATCCATCTTAGCAAGTTTTTTGTTATCTAATATAATTAACCTAGCAGGAAACTTTTCTTTAGTTGATTGTAAGAAAATAGATGAAATTGACCAATATTCCTCTATATTAAATTTTTCAATTTCCAATTCTCTTTCACAAATCAGTTTTAATGCAACTGACTGCACTCTTCCAGCTGATTTAGATCCTGGTAATTTTCTCCATAAGATTGGAGAAATTGAAAACCCAATAAGATAATCTAAAGCTCTTCTTCCTAGATAAGCATCAACTAGTTCAGAGTTTATTTCTCTAGGATTTTTCATAGCTTCTAAAATAGCAGTTTTTGTAATTTCATTAAAAACCACTCTCTGCACAGGTTTATCTAATATAATTTTTTTGCTATTTAAATATTCCTTTAAATGCCAACTTATTGCCTCACCTTCTCTATCGGGGTCAGTAGCAAGGATTAAAGTGTCTGCTAGTTTTAATTCACTTATAATTTCTTTTATAACTTTATCTTTACCTTTATGCATCTCCCAAGACATTTTAAAATCTTCTTGAGGAAGTACTGCTCCATCTTTTGATGGAAGATCTCTTATGTGGCCAACAGATGCTAAAACTTTATAATCGCTTCCAAGATATTTATTTATAGTTTGAGCTTTTGCGGGAGATTCAACAATTACTAACTTCATTTATTTTTATCCTGGGTTTGTTAAAACTAATCAAATATTAATAATTAAGAAAACATAATTTTGTTGCAAATAACATTACTTTATTTAAATAACAATAATAATATTTTTATATTTTAGGTTCAGAACCATTGATTAGTCTTCTGATATTTTCCCTATGTTGAAACCAGCAAATGGATGAAATCATTAAAGAAGCAATTAAAAAATAATTTTCAGTTGAATTAAAAAACATTAATATTGGAATTAAAAGATATGCTAATAAAGCAGACATTGAACTTATTTTAAAAATTTTTGTTGTTATTATCCATATCAATAATGCAGCAAGGCCAACAAAAATATTAAGAGTAATTATTAACCCAAATCCAGTTGCCACTCCTTTCCCTCCTCTAAATCTAAGCCAGACTGGAAAACAATGACCTATTACTGCACCAACAGCAACTAAGGATTGAAGAAGTTCTAAGTCAATAAAGCTTCTTATTAAGAAAAAATTAAAAAATAAACTTGTTATAAATATAGCTAAGGCTCCTTTCCCACCGTCAAGAATAAGTGTAAGCAGAGCAATTTTTTTATTGCCAGTTCTTAAAACATTTGTTGCGCCAATGTTTCCACTTCCTATATTTCTAATATCACCTAGTCCAGATAATTTAGTTAAAATTAATCCAAATGGAATTGATCCAATAAAATATCCAAAAAGAAATAGTGAAATTAATATCCAATAATAATTTAAATCATTAATCATTTTATTAATTTCTGATTAAGCTCTTCATGAATATATGCTAAACGACCTTTGATAAATGTTCCTATTACTCTCCCTTTAACAGATCTTCCATCAAAAGGAGTAGGACTAGTTTGCATGTGCTCTTGAGTGATTTTATTAATGGTTCTATCATCAAAAATGAAAAAAGTAGCATCTTCCTTTTCTTTTAATGAAGGTGCTTCAATTTTTAATAATTTTGCAGGCTTAGTTGTAATCATGGCAAGGGCTTTATTTAAACTTATAATATTCTTATGAACTAGTTCCAATGTTAATAGAAATAATGTCTCTATTCCTGATGCCCCAATAGAAGCTGCTGAAAATGGCTGCGCTTTTGTATCTTTAGATCTTGATCTATGATCAGATGCAATTGCATCTATTGTCCCATCTTTAATACCCTCTATAATAGCTAATCGATCATCTTCTGTCCTTAAAGGTGGAGAAAGTTTGAATGCAGTATCATAATTTAATAAAGATGTTTCATTTAAGCAGAAATAAGGAGGAGCAGTATCGCAAGTAATTTTTAATCCTCGTTTTTTGGCATTTCTAATTACATCAACAGCTTCTTTGGTAGAAACGTGAGCTACATGATAATGAACTCCTGTTAATTCAGCTAATCTTAAATCTCTTTCAATTATTATCACTTCGGCACAAGAAGGGATGCCTATTAATCCAAGTCGAGTTGATGTTTCACTTTCATTCATCTCACCTTTTATAGAATTTGTAGATGCTTCATTTAATCCTGATAAATCTGGATCTTCTGCGTGCTGAATTATGGGTTGATTAATCATTGCCGCATAGCTCATTAAACGTCTCATAACTAAACTGTTTTTTATACTTATGTTACCATTAGTAAAGCCTACAGCACCCATTTCAGACATTAAGCCTAATTCTGCCATTTCTAAGCCATCAAGATCTTTAGTAGCGGCTCCATAAGCCTTGATAAAAGGAAGAATAGGATTTTCTGATTGTCTATGAAGGTGATCTATAATGGATGGATTGTCTAGTCTAGGTGTTTGGTTTGGGAGAACAACCATAGATGTAATTCCGTTTTGAACAGCTATTTTTTGAATTGCTTCAATGTTCTCAGTTTTGCCAAGATTAACTCGGATATCAGTTATCCCTGGCGCCATAGTTAGGCCAGTACAATCATATAAGGGGGTATTATCTTTTTTGTTTGTAGTATTTATATTTACAACTTTAATAATTGATAAAATTTTACCATCTTTTACTGTAACATCAGATATTTGATCATAATTTGTATCTGGATTAACAACTCTAATAGATTTAAAAATTATATGTGTCATAA
>CAJJBL010000100.1 GCA_905182395.1 alpha proteobacterium SCGC AAA536-G10
ATCTCTGGGAGCATCATTTATTTTCCAGGGTATCTTTTCACCAATTTTGTTTTCATGTTTTTTTGTTAATCTTCCAACAATTCCGAGTAAAAATTTTGGATCTTCAATAAGCTCTAATTTTCCATAAAAATGAACTGCTTGATAATTCCAGGTTGGCACAACTTGATGAGTTGTTTGTTTTGTTGGATACCAATTTGGACTTATATATGCATCTTCTCCCTTATAAACAACTAAGACTTCATCGCCATTTTTATTTTCTTTAAAAAGTTGGTTATTACGAGCTATATGACCTAATATTGTTTGCGTACCATTAGCATTGAAATCAATCAAAAAAGGAAGATGATTAGCTGAAAAACCATTGATCCCAGAAGTAAAAAGTGTTGCCAGAGGATAATTGTCAATTAATTTTTTTATTTCATTTATATTTTTTTCACTGAAATGCTCTGGCACATACATGATTTACTCCATAATGGCTTTAAACCTTACTTATAATAATTATATTAATTTCTGGGAAGAGGAATAAACTCTTCTTTATCATCAACTGGCATAATAAATTTTTTGTTAAGCCAATTCTTCTTTGCTGTTTCAATTAATGCTATATCAGACGCAACAAAATTCCACCATATATACCTTTTTTCATTCATTGTATTTCCTCCCAGTAGAATACAATGACAATTTTCTTTTGATTGAATTGAAACATTACTTTTATTATTAAATAATAAACATCTCCCCAGCATTCAAACTTCTATCTTTTATTTCTAATTTTCCTGATAGGACATATAAAGCAAGTTCTTCTATATCTTTAGGCAATTCTAATTTGTTATTCATTTTAATTTTAATTTCTGCAAAAAAACCATTAGACACATTTTTTAAAGGTGATGTTTTGCCATAAGCTGCACCTAAAATAATATTTGCCATCATACTTTTGGTTATAATAGACGGTATATCCTTTTTACTAAAATTATGAAACTCAGGCTTCATTCCTTCATAAGACTTTGGTAGAGCAATCCAACATTGAATTCCAAAAAGTTTATGTGGGACGTTAATACTTTTTGGTGTTCTTTCGGAATGAGTTATACCTTTTCCAGAAATCATTAAATTCACATCACCTGGCTTAATTATTAAAGAAGAGCCAATTGAATCCCGATGTAAAATTTCTCCTGAAAACAAATAAGTTAATGCAGCTAATCCTATGTGAGGGTGAGGACGAACATCTACTCCAGAATTTGTAAGAAACTCATTTGGACCCATTTGATCAAAAAAGATAAATGGACCAACCATCTGCCTTGTTGCGTGGGGCAAAACTCTTTTAACCTCAAATCCACCAAGGTCTCTTGATTTTCCTATAACAATACTGTTATTAAATGCTGCTTCCATCAAGTTACCTAAATATTTTCAATATTGAAAACATGCTAAATTATCTATAGGTTAAAATAAAGATAATTAAAATTGGTATTAGATTAATGCTTTATGAAAAACTTACTATACCAATAAATCTACCAAGACCTTATAATAATGAAATCAATATTGAGTATCCACATATTGCCCTGATTAAACAATTACTCAATTCTTCCAAAACGAATGAGACCTCTATTATTAACTTGTTTAATAATTACTTTTTAGAAAAAGTTTCATTAAAAATAAAAAATATAGTGGAAAATTGGATTTTAATTTTTATAAAAAACATTGTTCCAATTATTTTAAAATCAAGTGACAAAGATCAAGGATTATATCAACTTTTAAGGTTTATAGATAATATAATTTTTAATTTTTCTTATTTAGAAGAACTCATTAATAGAAAATTTACATATGATAATCTATCTAATATTTTAACATTTTCTGGCTACATGACTAATTTAATATCTCAAGATAAAAAATTGTTAGATATATTAGATCCTGATTATGCAATGAGACTAAATGGAAACATTACGTTTTATCAAAGTACATTTGATAAAATTGATTCTAATATTTACGACGAAGAAGCTTTACTTGATGCTTTAAGAAAAAATCATCGTTTTCTTAAATTTCAAATCTTATTTGCCTTAATTAAAAATGATATAGACATACAAAAAGCATCTAATGAATTTTCTTTACTTGCGCAAGCCACGTTAAATAAAACATTAGCAATAGCTGAGAAAAAAATAATCAAAAAATATGACTTTAAGTGTGATCAATATTGCATAATTGCATATGGAAGATTTGGAACAATGACCATGACTTCTAATTCTGACTTAGATCTGGTATTTATTCATAATGACATCGAACAAAATTCTAAAAAAAATCATAGATCTATTTATATAGATCTATTTCGTATGGTTATAAATATTTTATCAACCAAGACAAAAGAAGGAATGTTGTACGAGGTAGACACTAAATTAAAACCGTCAGGTAAGTATGGACCAATTGCGTCTACATTTTCTAACTTTAAAGAATATCAAGAAAATAAAACATATTCATGGGAAAAAATAGCTTTAAAAAAAATTAGACTTGTTTCTAAAAAAAATAAATTAACTTCAGATGTGTCAAGTTTAATAAAAAACTTACAGTCTATACCAATACTTTCAAAACAAGTTGCCGCTGAAGTAAAATTAATGAGAACAGATAATAAAAAGCCCAACTCTAATGTTGCTTTCAAAAGTTCCGCACCATCAAAATGGTTTGAAACTAAATATAGTGCCGGAGGACAAAGAGATATAGAATTTTTAAAGTTTTTTTATCTAGATCCATCAATAAATAAAAACACTCATGAATATGATAAACAAATACTTTTTCTTAACAAAATGGAAAAAATGTTTTTTAAATTAGATCAAATTATGAATATTTGTTACTTAGATGAAAAGCAAGACCATTTAACTTTAAAGGCAATATCTATATTGAACTCCGAGACAAATAAAAAAGATCTTGGATCCTTAAAATCTTCCATAAATCTAGGTAAAATAGAAATTTACAATACTCTTAACGAAATTATACAACGCCTTGAAAAGGATTCCTGATTAATAAATATTAAAAAATCATGCATAACTTTTAGCAAAAATAAAAAATAATTAATGATTAAATATTAATCTTATTTAATTTATACTCCAAATAACGCCTATTTTTTAATCATTATTTAAAAACCATATATTTATCCTATTACAAACTTTGTTCTACATTAATTTTATTGGCATGTTACAGAAAATTAATTATTAACGGAGTTTATAATGACTAATCTAATCAAGCTATTTATCGCAATAGCTGGACTAACAGCAGGGTTATCTAGTGTCGCGATAGCTGCGCCAGATGCAGAAACTGCTTATATTTTCAATTCATTTTCTTTCCTAGTCCATGGATTTCTTGTGATGTTAATGGCAGCAGGTTTTTGTATGCTGGAAACTGGTTTGGTACGAGCTAAAAATGCAGTAGTACAATGTGCAAAAAACATTGGATTATATTCAATTGCTGGAATTATGTTTGCCGTCTTTGGTTATAATTTAATGTATATGGATGTTTCAGGATGGATTGGCACCATATCTATCTGGGGACCAGCTGATGAGTTAAAAACTTTTGGTGGAGAGAATGATGCTACATATTCCTCAGGATCAGATTGGTTTTTCCAAATGGTTTTTTGTGCAACAGCCGCCTCTATTGTTAGTGGAGCGGTAGCAGAAAGAATTAAACTTAAAAGCTTTTTTGTTTTTGTAATAGTTTTATGTGGATTCATCTACCCTATTCAAGGTTCATGGTCATGGGGTGGCGGCTTCTTAAGTGAAGCAGGCTTTCTTGATTTTGCAGGTTCTTCTATAGTTCATGGTGTTGGTGGTTGGGCAGCATTAACTGGCGCAATTATTCTAGGCGCTCGTAGAGGTAAATATGGTGAAGATGGAAGTATCACTCCAATGCCAGGATCTAACTTACCATTAGCTACTTTAGGTACATTCCTATTATGGTTTGGTTGGTTTGGTTTTAACGGTGGATCACAGTTAGCTATGGGAACTGCCGCAGATGTAGCGGCTATATCAAATATATATATCAATACGAATCTAGCTGCTGCTGGTGGCGTTGTAGTTGCTATCATCCTCACTATGTTGTTCTACAAAAAGACCGATCTTACAATGGCGTTGAATGGTGCATTAGGTGGTTTGGTTGCCATTACTGCAGAACCTCTTGCACCTACACCAATGCTAGCGATAGGTATTGGTGCTGTAGGTGGTCTAATAGTAGTATTAACAATTCCTTTACTAGATAAGTTAAAAATTGATGATGTAGTTGGCGCAATTCCAGTACATCTATTTGCTGGAATCTGGGGAACAATCGCTGTTGTTTTCTCAAATTCAGATGCAACAATTGGAGCTCAACTTTATGGTATAACTGCAATTGGCGCCTTTACAATAATTGCTTCAGCAATCCTGTGGTATATCATTAAAATAACAATGGGAATAAGGGTAACACCTGAAGAAGAGTTGGAAGGCATGGACTTAAGTGAAGTTGGTATGGAAGCTTACCCTGACTTCAGAAAGTAAATTTATATTTAGAAAAAAAAAGGAGGACATTAGTCCTCTTTTTTTATGTTTTTATATACCTAAAGAAGAATAACTTTGAGCTACTCTTTGGATCGCAACCATCATAGCTGCAGTTCTTAAATCTGGAATATCTTTATTACTATTCCACACTTTACTTATCACATCATATGTATCCATCATTGTGTCTTCTAGCCCTGAACGGACAAGATCTAATTCTGAAGCTCCTTGAATAGATCTTGATTTATAATCTACTGGAAAGCTTTTTCCTGTCATATTTTCAATTCCTTCAATAAGAAGTGATACCTGATTTTCTTGAGCTCTTCTTTGAAGTCTTCCAAGCCTTATCCTACTTAAATTTTTAATCCACTCAAAATAACTAACAGTTACCCCACCTGCATTTGCATAAAGATCTGGGATGATTATTATTCCACGTCTATTAAGAATATCGTCTGCATCTGAAGAAATTGGTCCATTAGCTGCTTCAATTATGATAGGTGCTTTAATACGTTCGGCGTTATCTTTCGTAATTACCAATTCCATGGCTGCGGGTATTAAAATATCAGCTTCAGCCTCAAGAATTTCTGCTCCACTCTCTAAGAAGCCTTTAAAGCCTCTTATAGTTCCTTTTTCAATAAGATAATTTTTAAGAGATAAAATATCTATTCCTTCATTATCAATAATTGCGCCTTCACGTTCTATAACATGAGTAATTAGCGCTCCGTCTTCATTTGATAGAAAATAGGCTGCATAATACCCTACATTTCCCAAACCCTGAATAATTACTCTTTTTCCTTTTAAACCAGATTTCAAACCAGTTTTTTTAATATCTTCAGGATGTTCAAAAAATGCTTTAAGAGCGTATTTAACTCCTCTTCCTGTCGCTTCAGTTCTTCCAGAAATACCACCTTTATTGACTGGTTTACCAGTGACACAAGCCCAAGCATTCAGATCCGTAGGATTTAATCGCCTATATTCGTCAGCTATCCAAGCCATTTCACGTTCACCGGTACCAACATCAGGAGCAGGTACATTTTGAGATGGATGAATTAGGTCTCTTTTTGCTAACTCTTGAGTGAAACGTCTTGTTATTCTTTCTAATTCTTCTGGAGACCAGTCTTTAACATTAATTATAAGTCCACCTTTAGATCCTCCGAAAGGCACTTCGACTAAAGCACACTTATACGTCATTAATGCAGCTAAAGCCTCAACCTCCTCTTGATTAACAGCCATATCATATCTGATGCCACCTTTTACAGGTTCAAAATGGTCAGAATGAACTGAACGATAGCCTGTAAAAGTATGAACGGTACCCCTAAGTCTAACGCCAAACCTTACTACATATGTTGCATTTGCCATCATTATTTGATTAGCAAGATCATCTG
>CAJJBL010000101.1 GCA_905182395.1 alpha proteobacterium SCGC AAA536-G10
GTTTTAGCAGTTGCTGGTGTAATACAATTAACTGCAATATCTTGATCAGCAGTTTCTTTTCCCAAAGATTTAGTTAGAGCTATTACAGCAGCTTTGGAAGCTGAGTAAGCAGATGCATTAGGGTTACCTTCTTTTCCAGCTATAGAAGCTATATTAATTATTCTTCCATATCCGTTTTCACGCATTGACTTAACGACATGTTTGTTACAATAGAAAACGCCATTAACATTTACATTAAATACTTTTGACCATTCTTCGACTGGGTAATCCCAGGTAGGAAAAGTAGGGCCAGCTATTCCAGCACTACAAACTAAAATATCAATTTTTTTCATTATTTTTATAGTTTTTTCAGTTGTTTCTTTTACTAAATTATTATCAGTTTGGTTCATTTTAAGAAAATGACAATTTAATTTCTTTGCAGCTTCTAAGCCCATTTTTTCATCCATGTCCCAAATCATAACTTCACAGCCATCTTCAATAAATCTCTTTGCAGTAGCCAAACCAATACCTTGTGCTCCTCCAGTTATAACTGCAGTTTGTCCATTAAAATTAGCCATTTATTATTCCCCTATCATTTTGATTTGTTTTGTAATTTTCTTTAAGATGAAAATTATTATAGAACTATTCACTTTTATATTGTTAACTAGTTCATTGCCAGAAAAAAATAAAATTTTAGGAGAAAATATTTTGGAATTAATTCACATAATAATAGTAGGAATATTATCTTGTTTAGCAATGGATTTATGGCAAAGGTTATTAAACCTTTTATATAGGATAAGCCCTTCAAACTGGGCTGTTGTTGGAAGATGGTTTATGTTATCTATTTTAAAAGGAAAAATTTACAATCCTTCTATTGATGATGAACCTTCAATACATAATGAATTAAGAATTGGCTGGTTGGTTCATTATTTTGTAGCAATAATGTATTCCTTAATTTTTTTCATTTTAATTAATTATAAAATTATGAATGCTTCATTTTTTGACGGTCTGAAGTTTGGTTTAGTCAGTGTTGTAGTTCCATGGTTCTTTTTCATGCCTCTTCTAGGAAAAGGCTTTTTGGGTATAAAAACACCTTCACCATTGCTCACGAGTTCTTTAGCAATTTGGAGCCATTCAGTCATAGGGATTGCAATAGGGACATTATTTCAATTTTTTGGTTATTAAATTTTATTAATATAGGATATATTAATATTATGGATGAGAGTAAATTAAGAGAACAAATATGCACTTTTGCAGCCTCAATGTTTAATAGAGGGCTAACTCACGGATCAACTGGTAATATTTCAGTTCGTGTAAATGATGACGCAATTCTCGTAACGCCATCAGGTTCTTCATTTGGGAAACTGGATCCCAATGAAATTGTTAAAGTAACAAAAGAAGGATCTTTGATTGGATCTTCTGTTCCTACCAAAGAGTTGCCACTTCATAAAGCATTCTATGAAACAAGAGGATTGAAATCTGGAGCAGTTGTCCATTTGCATTCCACTCATTCTGTTGCACTTTCTATGTTACCAGGTATTAATGTAGATAGTGTGTTGCCATCATACACACCTTATTCAATAATGTTATTGGGCAAAGTAAAACTTTTACCTTTTTTTGTTCCAGGTGATCCAGCAATGGGTGAAGCGATTAAAGGTTTAGCTGGAAAAAGATCTGCTGTTTTGTTAGCCAACCATGGTCCAGTCGTATCAGGTAAAAATCTTGAAGCTTCAGTCAATGCTATTGAAGAATTAGAAAGTACAGCTAAATTAGCATTGATTTTAAGAGGAATGGGAGCGATTGAGTTAAATCAAGATCAAATTAACTCTGTTGTAAATAAATTTAATATAGATTGGGATTAATAAACAAAATGTATAAATTTTCAGCTAACTTAGGTTTGTTATGGAATGATGTTTCTCAAATAGAAGCTATTTATAAAGCAAAAGAAAATGGATTTGATGCAATTGAATTTCAATTTCCTTATAAATATGATGCAATAGACATTAAAAAAGCGTTAGACGAAGTAAACTTACCTGTAATAGGCATTAATACCAATAAAGGTAATGTTGAAAAAGGCGATAATGGATTACTTGCTCTTCCATCAAGAATAAATGAAGCAAGAGATGCTATAAGACTAGCAGTTGAATATGCTAAAATTATAAAATCAAAGAATATACACGCTATGGCTGGAACAGCAGATTTATCAACTAAGTCATTTGTTACATTTATAGATAATTTAAAGTTTGCAACAGATTTAATAAAAGATAGTGACATAAATTTAGTTATAGAACCTTTAAATACAAACGATAATCCAGGGTATTTTCTTACAAAAGTTGAGCAAGCAAAAGAAATTTGTGAGCTAGTAGATATAGATCGAGTTAAAATTATGTTTGATTTTTATCATATTCAAATCAATCAAGGGAATGTTCTTAAAAGGTTTGAAGATTATCTTCCTTTTATAGGCCATGTTCAAATTGCTTCGGTTCAAGATAGAGGAGAGCCAGACAATGGTGAGTTGAACTTTAACTTTGTGATTCCTGAAGTTTATAAATTAGGTTATAAAGGATATATAGGCGCAGAATATAAACCTAGAAAGAGTACTGAAGAAGGATTAGGTTGGATGAGTTTTTTTAAACAGTAAAGAGAAAGTAAATTTTATGGCTTTAACTAGAAAATATGGACCTAATGAATTAGAAAACTCTGCTTTGTGTTTTGGAACAATGCAATTTGGAGATGGAGCTGATGAAAAAGATAGTCAAGAAATGTATCAAGCTTGTAGAGATAATGGAATAAATTTTTTTGATACAGCTTACGTTTACACAGGTGGAAAATCAGAAAAAATATTAGGTAAACTAATTACTCAAGATAGAGAAAATATTATTCTAGTTACAAAAGCAGGATCTGTAGGCGGTTCAAGTGGTTCAAATATAAGGTCTCAATTAGAAGAAAGTCTAAAGAGGCTAAATCAAGATTACGTTGATATATTTTTTCTTCATCATTGGGATGATAATATTCCATTAGAAGAAACTTTTGAGGCACTTAGAGAATTAAAAGAAGAAAAGAAATTTTTTCACCTAGGTGTATCTAATTTTTCAGCTTGGCAAGTTATGAAAGCTAAAGCTATAGCTGAAAAATATGATTTTCCTAACATTGATATCCTTCAACCTATGTATAACTTAGTCAAAAGGCAGGCTGAGGTTGAAATTCTTCCTATGGCTAAATCAGAGAATATTGGTGTTATTAGTTATAGTCCATTAGGGGGAGGCTTGTTGACTGGAAAATATTCAACAGAAAATAATTCATTAAATGAAAACAGTTCTGGAAGGTTACATGATAACGATAAATATAAATTAAGGTATGGTCAAAATTGGATGTATGAAGCTGCAATAAATCTTCAAAAGCTTGCTCAAAATATTAATCAAGATCCTATAGCATTAGCTGTAGCTTGGGTTTCTTATAATGATGCTATTACTGCGCCAATAATAAGTGCAAGAAACCTAAAACAATTGCAGTCTTCTCTTTATTCA
>CAJJBL010000102.1 GCA_905182395.1 alpha proteobacterium SCGC AAA536-G10
AGAACTTTTTGATTATGTGAAGAATGGCCTTACAAATCAAAAAATATCAGAAAAAATGAATATGGATATTAATATAACTAAATCTCTTGTTTTAAATATGAAAAATAAATTAAAAACCAAACGTAAATATAATAATGATTTAATAAAGCAATTTTCTATAAAACATAATATAAATGAGCTAGTACTGACAAGTTATGTGCGAAATGGATTAACGTCTAAAGATATTGTTAAATTAACTAATCTTGATTATAAATTAGTTAATAGGTTTATAAAGTCTTTAAGAAAAACAAATATAATTCAAGATTACGCTAAAAAATTTGGTATTGATAATCAATTACCAGAATTTTTGTCAATGTCTTTAGGGGCAGGCGAAACTGATTTATTAAGTTTAACTAATGCTTATGGCATGATAGTTAATGGAGGAAAAAAAATTATTCCAACTTTAATTGATCGTGTGCAAGATAGAAGAGGCGTAACTATTATTAAACATGATAAAAATAATTGTCTTCAATGTAATGGTATGAACTCTAGTTCTAAAATAATACCTCCTATAGCTTCATTCGATTCAAGAGAAAAGATTATAAACTCTGGTTCGGCTTATCAAATGGTTTCGATGCTAAAGGGTGCAGTTGAAAGAGGTACAGGTATAATTGTAAACTCTATTGATAGAAATCTTGCAGGCAAAACAGGGACAACAAATTCTAATACAGATGCTTGGTTTGTTGGATTTTCAAGTGATTTAGTAGTTGGCGTTTTTGTAGGATTTGATAAGCCTAGGCCATTAGGTTTAAGAGAAACAGGAAGTTCAGTAGCTGCGCCAATTTTTAGAGATTTTATGAAAAATGCACTTAAAGATAAACCCGACATCCCTTTTCGTAGGCCTTCAGGAATTAAATTAATATCTGTTAATTCAATGACAGGTGTCAAGGCTAACTCAAAAACTAAGAATGTAATAACAGAAGCTTTTAAGCCAGGTCAATTACCAAACAAAATATTTGATAAAAGCTTTATAGATATTCAAAGTAAAAAAAATATTATAAACCATTTGTCACCTCTGTATTGATAAAATTATATAGGTCTTTGTAATGCAAGCAGAAATACAATTAAAGTTCAATGAAGTTGATTACGCTTTAGATATATTAAAAAAGCATGTCGATTGGAATAATTCAATATCAAAATTAAGAGAATTATCATCATTAATTGAAAATCCAAATTTTTGGAATGATTCATCTAAAGCTCAAATAATCATGAGAGATAAGACTAATTTAGAAAAAATAATTGAAACTATAAAAAACATTGAGAATGAAAAATTAGATTTAATAGATATTTTATATTTAGCAGAACAAGAAAATGATAATGACTTAATTGAAGATACGAATTTACAGATAGAAGATTTAGTTAAAAGGTGTTTAAAGCTTCAATTAGAAAGTCTGTTATCTGGGGAAGCGGATTCAAATAATTGTTATATTGAAATTCATGCGGGTGCTGGTGGAACAGAAGCTCAAGATTGGGCTTTGATGTTACAAAGAATGTATTCTCGCTGGTCAGAAAAAAGAGGTTACAAAGTTTCATTTGTTGAAGAGAGCTCAGGAGATGAAGCTGGGATTAAATCTTGTACTATGTTTATAGAGGGGCTTAATGCTTACGGTTGGTCAAAAACTGAATCAGGAGTTCATCGTTTGGTAAGGATATCACCTTTTGATTCCTCTGCTAGAAGGCATACCAGCTTTGCATCTATATGGGTCTACCCTCAAATTAATGATGAAATAGATATAGAAGTAGAAGAAAAAGATTTAAGGATTGATACCTATAGGGCATCGGGTGCAGGTGGTCAGCATGTAAATAAAACTGACTCAGCAATAAGAATTACTCATATGCCTACAAATACCGTTGTTCAATGTCAAAATGATAGGTCTCAGCATAGAAATAGAGCCCAGGCAATGTCTATGCTTAAAGCCAAACTTTATGAAATTGAGTTAAAAAGAAGAGAAGAGGTAAATAATCAAAATGCTCTTTCAAAGGGAGAAATTGGATGGGGAAGCCAGATAAGATCCTATGTTCTTCATCCCTATCAAATGGTTAAAGATTTGAGAACAAATATTGAAGTTGGGAATACTCAGTCAGTTTTAGATGGGGAATTAGATATATTTATTGAATCTGCATTAGCGCTAAAGGTAGGAATGAAAAGATAAAATATTTAATAAACTTAATTATTTAATTTTTTAACTTCAGCCAAGACGTCTTCAGCATGACCTGGTATTTTTACTTTGGGCCAAACATTAGTAATTATTCCTTTAGCATCACATAAGAAAGTAGCTCTTTGTATTCCCATATACTTTTTACCATACATTGATTTTTCTACCCAAACTCCAAATTGTTCACAAACATTGTTTTCAAAATCTGCGCCAAGTATAATAGATAAATTGTATTTTTCTCTAAATTTAAATTGTTTCTTAGGATTATCTTTTGATATTCCTATGACAACACAGTTTTCTTTTTCAAATTCTTCTTGAAGGTTTGAGAAGGCAATCGACTCCGTTGTACACCCAGAAGTATCAGCTCTAGGGAAAAAGAAAACTACCATATTTTTTCCATTATAATCAGCAACTTTATAATTTATATCATCGGTTTGTATCTCAAACTGTGGTAAAGGGTCATTAATATTTAACATTTATAATCTCATTGATTTAGTTAATTTTCATTACTTTTATAATATTATATATATTATTAATCTAGTGCTTTTTGTGAATTTTAATAAAAGAGTAATTAAAGTTTCGAGTTTTGATCCATTATTTCTTTCAAGTCAATCATTAGGGATAGTAGCTCGTGGAAAATCAGATTTATCAAATAATATTATTGATATGAGAGGTTCTGTGGTTCCAATAAAAGTTATATCTAAAATTTTAAGTGTAGTTCCTGGTATAGGCGAATTAATGACTGGTTTAAAAAAAAAGGGTTAATTGCAGGTCAATTTAAAATGTTAGGACACTTATCTAATCCAAAGGTAACTATAAATACTATGTCCTTTGCTCGTGGAATCCTAAGAGATATTCTTTCAAAAGATTGGTTAGACAAAAAATATTTTTTTTTAAAAAATAGAACTAATTAATTAAAGTTAAATGGCCATGTTTCTTTTTTCCAGACGATATTTTGACTTTACCATCTTTATAATCATTATTTGATAAAATAAAATTCTCATCATTGATTAAAATATCATTTACCTTAGCTCCATTTCCTCTAATTAGTCTTCTAGCTTCACCATTTGATGAAACGAATTCTAAAATATTTAATGCATCTACAATAGATAAAGTAGGGTTTGTAATATTTTTATTTGGTATTCCTTCAATATTTTGTAACTTATTAAATGTATTTTTTGCTGTAACAGATATTTGTTCAGCAGCTTCTTTCCCTCTACATAAAGCAGTTACATGATTTGCTAAAATAATTTTTGCATCGTTAATTTCAGCACCTTGTAATGTTTCTAATTTTATAATTTCTGATATAGATAACTCAGTAAATAATTTTAGAAACTTGATTACATCATTATCTTCAGTATTTCTCCAATATTGCCAAAAATCCCAATTAGATAGCTGATCTTCATTAAGCCAGATTGCTCCTTTAGCACTTTTCCCCATTTTAGTGCCACTACTAGTTGTTAAAAGTGGAGAAGTTAAACCAAAGGCTTGTCGAGATAATTTTTTTCGTATTAATTCAAGTCCAGTAATAATATTACCCCATTGGTCAGATCCTCCCATCTGGAGTTTGCAATCGTACTCTTCATTAAGTTTTAAAAAATCAAATGCTTGTAAGAGTGAGTAATTAAATTCTAAAAATGATAAATTCTGTTCTCTTTCTAAACGCATCTTAATGCTATCTAAGTTCAATAATTTATTAACAGAAAATAAAGAGCCAAAATCTCTAAGAAATTCAATATAATTTATATTTTCTAGCCATGATGCATTATCGACAATTGATGCATCATTTTTATTTTCACCAAAGTATAGAAAATTTTCAAAAATATTTTTAATACTATTTTTATTGTCATGAATAATTTGATTTGTAAGGACAGGACGAGCTGAATCTTTTCCTGATGGGTCTCCAATTTTTGTTGTTCCACCTCCCATTAAAACAATTGGTTTATGTCCAGTTTTTTGGAACCAGCGTAACATCATTATTTGTATTAATGAACCTACATGTAGAGATGATGCAGTACAATCAAATCCAATATAACCTGTCATTGAGCGATTATGACATTGGTTATCAAGTTCATTTTGGTCAGTTGTTTGATGTATAAAACCTCTTTCAATCATGATTTTTATAAATTCAGATTTAATTTTGCTTGTCATAACTCTTCTCTTTATTCTATATTAAATATCTTTATATTCATCAGATTCTAAAACATTATTCAAATATTTTTTAATAGCATTCATTAACTCATCATTATGGTCGCTAAACATATGATTTGCTTCTTTAATGAACTCTAATTCAATGTTGACACCTTTTTGAATTGATAATCTATCAACAATTTTTTGAATAGTTTCATGAGGTACTCTTTTATTATTGTCACCGTGAATTATTAATCCAGATGCTGGACATGGCGCAAGAAAAGAAAAATCAAATTTATCTGCTGGAGGAGATACTGATATAAAGCCTACAATTTCAGGTCTTCTCATCATTAACTGCATCCCAACCCAAGAACCAAAAGAAAATCCAGCAATAAAAGTATATCTTGAGTGAAGGTTTTGTGACTGAAGCCAATCTAAGACAGCAGCTGCATCTGCTAGTTCTCCTTCACCGCCTTCATATGATCCTTCACTTCTACCAACGCTTCTAAAATTAAAACGTAATACTGAAAATCCTCTATTACGAAATTCATGATACATCCCATATGAAACTCTGTTATTCATAGTGCCACCTAGATTCGGTTCCGGGTGGAGGATTAAGGCGACTGGTGAATCTAAAGAAGAGCCTGGGTGATACCTGCATTCAATTCTTCCTTGTGGACCATTTAGAATTACTTCAGGCATTTGTTTTTCTCCAGTTAATTAGACTTGATATTTTATTATTTAATAACACACATTGCTATAGGCATAAAAAGAAAAAGGTATAATTTTTTACATTCATAAAAGATGAAATAATAACAGAAATCAGTTGTGTCAAAGTTTTAATAGTTTTACGAGAATAAATTTATTTATTTATGTATAAAAATTTAACTTATTTTTTTTTAAATTATGATATTGATATTACAAGTATATTTTTATGGATATAACAAATGAAACTAAAAAAAATTATTGAAGAGATTGATTCTATTATAGAAAGAGATCCCGCAGCAGGAAGTAGGTTGGGTGTTGTTTTTTTATATCCTTCATTTCATGTAATGATTTTTTATAAAATAGCTAACATATTCTGGAGATATAATCTTAAGTTCATATCTAGATTATTAATGCAATTAGCTAGAATGTTAACAGGTATAGAAATTCATCCTGCAGCTAAAATTGGACATAATTTTTTTATGGATCATGGATTAGGCATCGTAATAGGAGAAACTGCTGAAGTTGGAGAAAATGTTACTATATATCAAGGTGTCACATTAGGAGGTGTAATGCCATCTATTGAAAGTGATGCTCAGAGAAATCAAAAGAGACACCCAACAATTGGTAATCATGTTATCATTGGATCTGGAGCGCAAATTCTTGGTCCGATTAATATTGGAGATTATGCTCGAGTTGGGGCTAATTCAGTGGTTTCTAAAGATGTGCTTCCAAATGTTACTGTTGTAGGAGTTCCTGCTAGAGAATATAGTAAGTCTCCTAAATTAAAAGGTTTTAAAGCATATGGAATGTCAGTTAATCAAGTTGATCCAATAGAGAAAATGTTTGGTTCTTTAATTGAAAAAGTTGAAAATCTAGAAAAAAAAATAAAATTGTTAGAAAAAAAAACAGATAAAAAAAAATAGGATTAATATCCTTAGAAATTTAAATAAATGGTTAAATTAAATAAATTAACTTATTTAGACTATAACGCTACTGTTCCAGTTTTAGATGATGTTAAATTTGCTGTAATGGAATGCATGAATATAGGTCCATTAAACGCCTCTTCTGTTCATGCCTTTGGAAGAAAGGGAAAAAATATTATAGAAAGCTCTCGAGAAAACATTGCTTCTATAATAAATGCTAATTCTGAAGATATTGTTTTTACAAGTTCAGCAACTGAGGCCACTAATTTACTCTTTAGTAATTTTGATAATATTGTAGTTAGTTCCATTGAGCATTTGGCAGTTTTATCATCATCTAAAAGCAATAATTTTATAAGAGTTAATAAATTTGGAGTTATAGATCTTAATTATTTGGAAGAATTATTAAAAAAAATATCTGTAGATAAAAAAAATATTTTAGTTTCAGTTATGTGGGTTAATAATGAAACTGGAGTAATTCAACCAATAGATGACGTGGTTGAAATATCAAGAAAATATGGCTGTTTAGTTCATTGTGATGCTGCGCAAGCTCTCGGTAAAATTAAAATAAATTTAAAAACAATAGATTTAGATTTTATTACTTTGTCAGGTCACAAAATAGGTGCTCCTGCTGGAATTGGTGCGTTAGTTGTTAAAAATAATATTCACCTTAACGCCCACCTTTTAGGTGGAGGACAAGAAAAAGGTTTAAGAGCAGGCACTGAAAATCTGATAGGTATATGTGGATTTGGTAAGGCTGCTAGTCTAGCATCAGAAGTAATGTATGAGAGCTCTGATAAAATTAAATTTCTAAGAGATTATTTAACAAAAAAAATTAAATTACTAAGTCCAGAAACAGTTTTTTTTGGTGAAGAAGTTAATAGAGTAAACAATACTATTTTAATAGCGTTACCTAATGTGCCTGGAGATTTGGCTTTGATGAAATTAGATCTTGAGGCGTTTTACGTTAGTTCTGGTTCAGCTTGTAGCTCAGGAAAAATAAGTAATAGCCATGTTCTTCAAGCTATGGGGTTTGAAGATTTAGCTTCAAATAGTATAAGAATTTCTTTGCCTCCAAATGTAAATATGTTAGGAGCAGAGAATTTGATTACAACAAATGAATTAGATAGATTTGCTCTTTGTTGGGCTAATATGTAATATATTATAAATTATTTATGGAGTAAAACTTGCCAAAATTAATATTTATTCAAAGGGATGGGTCAGAAAAATCTGTTGAGGCAGAAAATGGTTTATCTATTATGGAAATTGGAAGAGATAATGATTTAGGAATTGAGGGAACTTGTGGAGGTTCAATATCATGCTGTACGTGTCATGTTATAATAGATCCTGAATGGTTTTCGGTTGTAGGATACCCTAACCCAGATGAGGAAGACATGCTTGATTTAGCTGTTGGTTTAAAGCCTACATCTCGCCTTGGCTGTCAAATAGAAATAACTGATGAATTAGATGGATTACGTATATCAATACCAGAAGAATAATATATTATGATCG
>CAJJBL010000103.1 GCA_905182395.1 alpha proteobacterium SCGC AAA536-G10
AGTTTTCTTGTTATTAAAATCAACGCCACTTAAACCTTCTATAAAAGTTGTGACAAAATGTTGTCTTGTTTGCTCTCCATCTCCAATTATTGAAATTCCAGCCATTTCTTGTTCCAATACAGCAAGTCTGAGGGCATCAGCTTTTGCTTCTAATAATTCATTACCAGACAATTTCCAAGGAGCCCATATCTTTTCACCTTCAGCAAGCCAAACTGGTTTTGGTAAACTTCCAGAGATAGTTGTATTAACATTAGCCATGAAATACCTTTCGTAAATTTTATAGCTAAATTGATATTCAAAATTGGATTTTAATAAATCAAGTTATTCATTTATTAATTAATTTAGATGCCAATAAAGCTTTATTTGTTATTTCTTTATAATCATATATATTTGAAGGTACTATCCAACTGCCTCCAACGCAAATTACATTTTTTTGACTAAGCCATTCAAGAGCATTATTTTCATTAATTCCACCTGTAGGACAAAACATAATATCTGGAAAAGGTCCTTTTAAAGAATTTAAATATTTTATTCCTCCAGCAGCTTCAGCTGGAAAAAATTTAAAACATTTATATCCAAGATTTAATAAATTCATAATTTCACTTGAAGAAGAAACACCAGGGAGAAAAGGGAAATTTATATCTACAGCCATTTTTGCTAATTCATAAGTTGATCCAGGACTTACTGCAAATGATGCTCCAGCATCCTTAACATTTTTTAAGTCTGTTGTATTTAAAATTGTTCCAGCACCTACCTTTAGCTCAGGAAATTTATTTGCAATAATTTCAATCGCCTTTAAAGCACAAGAAGTTCTCAGTGTCACTTCTATGTTATTAAGATTGCCTTCTATTAAAGAGGCTATTAAATTCTCTACATTATTGATTTTATTTATTACTAACACCGGCATAACTGGTGACGATGATAATATGGATTTAATATTGTTATGCATAGTTTTTCCAAAAATATTATTTTAATTTAATATTGTAACTGAATATGATGTCATATAAAATTCTTAAATAATTAAATGATTAAATTTGAAAAGAGGTCTCGATGAAAATTCTTATAATGGGTGGTGCTGGAATGGTTGGGCAAAAATTGCTTAAGCAGATTTTAAAAAAACAAGATTTAAGAAGTCAGAAAATAACTGAAATTATATTATTTGACATTATTGAAGCCCCTTATCCAGAAAATACTAACATACCTATTATAACTAAATTTGGTGATATTTCAGATTCAAATGTGAGTAATGAAATTATTGCTTCTAAACCTGATGTTATATTTCATCTTGCTGCGATAGTATCAGGACAAGCTGAACAGGAATTTGATTTGGGTTGGAATATAAATGCCAAGGGAAGTTGGGGTCTGTTTGAAGCAATAAGATCTCAAGGAGACGATTATTGTCCAAGAGTTGTTTTCACTAGTTCAATTGCTGTTTTTGGAGCACCTTTCCCAGAGAAAATTACAGATGATTTTTTTACAACTCCGTTAACGTCCTATGGAGCTCAAAAAGCTATTTCTGAACTTTTATTAGCTGATTATTCTAGAAAAGGTATGATTGATGGTATTTCAATTAGACTCCCAACTATATGTGTTCGACCTGGAAAACCTAATTTAGCAGCATCTGGATTTTTCTCTGGAATAATAAGAGAACCACTTAATGGCAAAGAAGCTATTTTACCAGTTGGAACTGATGTAAGGCATTGGCATGCAACACCACGTTCAGCTGCTGGATTTTTAATACATGCCGCTGAACTTGATACAAAAAAATTAAACAACAGAATAACTTTAAATATGCCCGGCTTATCGGCAACAGTACAAGAGCAAATCGACGCGCTTGGAAGAGTTGCTGGGAATGACGCTGTTAAGTTAATAAAACATCAACCTGATCCAGTAATACAAAAAATTGTAAGTGGTTGGGCAAGAGATTTTGATACTCAAAGATCAATTGATTTAGGGTTCAAAGCTGAAAATAATTTTGATGAAATAATTAAAATTTATATTGAAGATGATTTAAACAAGTAAATTTAAACTTTATCCATTGTAAAGGTTTGAAATAATGTGGCAATTCTGGATAGATAGAGGTGGAACGTTTACTGATATTGTGGCTCGCAAACCTGATGGCTCTATTTTAATTAATAAGCTATTATCTGAAAACCCGACTCAATATAAAGACGCAGCAATAGCAGGAATTAAAAAGTGTTTGAAGTTAAAGCCTGAAAATAAAATTCCTGTAAATAAAATTTCATCTATTAAAATGGGTACAACAGTTGCAACCAATGCTTTGCTTGAAAGAAAAGGTGACAGAACATTACTATTAATTACTAAAGGTTTTGGAGATTTATTACGAATTGGTTATCAAAATAGACCTTTATTATTTGATTTAAATATAAGGTTACCTGAAATTTTATATGATCGTGTAATTGAAGTATCAGAGAGATTAGACGCAAAAGGAAATATTATCAGGAATCTTGATAAAGAAAGTGTAAGAAAAGCTCTGAAAGAAGCGAAAGCAGATGGAATTAATGGTGTTGCAATAGCATTTATGCATTCATATTTAAACCCCATTCATGAAGAAAAAATTGCAAAAATTGCGATTGAAGAAAGTTTTTCACAAATTTCTGTTAGTCATAAAGTCTCACCATTAATGAAATTAGTAGGTAGAGGTGATACGACTGTTGTTGATGCTTATTTATCACCAATTCTTAAAAGATATGTAGATCAAGTTTCAAGTGAACTTGATAATACAAAATCTACAAAACTAATGTTTATGCAATCAAACGGTGGATTAACAGACGCCAACCTTTTTCAAGGTAAAGATGCTCTCTTATCTGGGCCTGCTGGAGGAGTTGTAAGCATGGTGCAAACTGGTATGCAAGCAGGGTTTAATAAATTAATTGGATTTGATATGGGAGGCACTTCTACTGATGTTTGCCATTTTTCAGGAGAATATGAAAGATCATTTGAAACAGAAGTTGCTGGTGTTAGAATAAGAGCACCCATGATGCAAATCCATACAGTTGCAGCAGGAGGCGGATCCATCCTTTCTTTTAAAGATGGTCGTTTTCAAGTAGGGCCAGAAAGTGCCGGAGCTATTCCTGGACCTGCATCTTATGGAAAAGATGGCCCACTAACTGTTACTGATTGTAATGTTTTACTTGGAAAATTACACCCTGAATATTTTCCCAATGTTTTTGGTAAAAAAGGGAATGAGCCATTAAATAT
The DNA here is from genome assembly GCA_905182395.1 of alpha proteobacterium SCGC AAA536-G10. Lineage (GTDB taxonomy): Bacteria > Pseudomonadota > Alphaproteobacteria > Puniceispirillales > Marisalimonadaceae > CAJJBL01. The sequence continues at coordinate 3,223 of CAJJBL010000103.1, forward strand.
CAAAATTGTTAAAAAGAAATTTATAGTATTATCTAAAGAAATTGCCCATCAAACAGATAAACCAGAAATGAATATTATGTTAATGGCAGAAGGATTTTTAAAAATTGCAGTAGAGAATATGGCAAATGCTATTAAGAAAATATCGATTCAACGTGGATATGATGTAACAAATTACACTATGAATTGTTTTGGAGGTGCTGGAGGGCAACACGCCTGTCAAGTTGCTGACTCACTAGGCATGACGAGTGTTCTACTTCATCCATATGCAGGTGTTTTGTCAGCCTTTGGAATGGGGCTTGCTGAAATACGTGCAATAAAAGAAAGTCATTTTGAAAAAGACATAGAATATATAGATGATGCAAAAAAAGTAATCAATCAGCTATCATCAGAAGCGTCGAAAGATGTAAACAAACAAGGAATAAAAGATACTTATATTAAACTAGTTAAAAAAGCATTTTTACATTATCAAGGTTCTCATCAAAATTTAGAAATTAACTTTAGTTCTTCCAAGTTAATGAGAGAATCTTTTGAAAAAGAACATAAAAAAAGATTTGGATTTTATACAAAAAATCGTAAAATTTTAATAGAAATGCTTACTGTTGAGGCTATAGGAAAGTCATCAGAAAACTATGATTTTTCTACTTTATCAAGCCCTGTAATTGAAGCTATTCCATCATCATATAAAAGTATGATCGTAAATAGCGTTGATACTAATGTTCCAATTTATCAGCGTTTAGATTTAAAAATTGGACA
>CAJJBL010000104.1 GCA_905182395.1 alpha proteobacterium SCGC AAA536-G10
TTTTGATGCGTCTCCAAATGAAAATCAAATTGATGAGGCTGCAAAAAAATTATCTAAGATATTGCCTTTAGATAAAAAGTTAACACCTAAAGCTTGGTTAGGTTCAAGGCCAACTATTGTTGATAGTATGCCTATGATTGGTATAGCTTCAAAGCATAAACAACTATGGTTTAATTTTGGTCATAACCATATTGGTCTTTCTACTTCTGCTGGCTCAGCTAAAATAATAGCTGATTTAATTGAAAAGAAGAAAATGACAATTAATATATTACCTTTTTGTCCAAGTAGATTTGATTTTAAAATATTTAAATAAGAGACAATCCACCATCTATTTTAATTATTTGTCCAGTAATATAAGAAGCTTCATCAGATAATAAAAAGGAAATTAAATTAGCAGAGTCTTGAGGTTGAGCGAGTCTGTTTAAAGGTATTTTTTTTATAATCTCTTCCCATTCTTGATCGGTTAATGCAGAATGTTTTCCATCCTTTTTTGTGTACCCTGGAGACACCGAATTAACTGTAACTTGATATTCAGCCAGTTGAAATGCTAATGTTTTAGTTAAAGCTTCTAATGCACTTTTTGCAGCAGCAGTTGTTGGAAATATATTGTTATTTAATCCTATATTTTTATTTACAAAAGAACTTACACTTACAATTCTGCCACAACTAGATTTTTTAAAATCATCTATGCATATATTTATAATCTCAGAAAATGAAAGAGCCATTGTTTCAATAGATTTTATTAAATCAGAACAAGTAAATTCTCCAAATTTTTTTTTCTCAGCATACCCTGCATTTGATACAAATTGATCAATTGAACCAGTATGCTTTCTTGCTAAAATAATTAAATGTTTAATGAATTCTTTATTAGATAAGTCTCCACTAAGAAAACTTACTATTGATCCTTTTTGTTTTGCATATTCAACAACTTCTTCAAGTCCTTTATTATTAGATTTAGTTGTTAAAGTTAAATACATATTTTGCGAAGCTATTTTTTTAACTATTGCCGCACCTATACCTGATGCAGCACCAGTAATAAGTATTGATTTCATTTAACTTTTTTCATAGTTTTTACCTTTAATTTATAATAATATTATTATTAAATTATAAATTAATTTCAATCATTTTTATATATTTATGCTTCTACTCTATTATAGAGAGCCTCCATAATATTATTGTAGACTTGAATTGTCATATTGTTTTTTGGTAGTTTTTTTGTGGCAAGGTAAACATCAGATCTAACCCATCCAGGTAATTGTATTTCTTTAAAAGTAACATTTTTCGGAGCATGTTGTTTTGAAGTGCTTGCTAAGAGCGCCACTCCCATAGAAGCTTTGACAAGTGCTAAAAAAACTAAAGGTTGACTAACATATTGAACAAAATTAGGTTTTACACCAGCGTTTAAAAATAATGAAGAAAGTAATTCAAAACTATATCGTCCTATAACGGCATCATACATAATAAAATCAATATTATGTAAATCATAAACTGTAATATTTTCTTTTTTAGATAACTCATGATCACTGTTAATAACTAGGAAATATGGTTCACTTACTACTCTTGAATAATTGAAAGATTCGAGATCCTTAGGTAATCTTGTTAGGCCTATATCTAAATTTCCAGTATTCAAGCCTTCCACTTGTTCAAAACTCATAGACTCTTTGAAAATTAATTTAACTTGAGGAAGTTTTTCTTTCAAATTATTTGCTATTAAAGGCAAAATTTCATTAGCCATTGATGGAACAAATCCTAAAGATACAGTTCCTATCATTGAATTCTTATTCTTTGTAATGATTTTAGATGCATCTTCTATTCTTGAAATAATTTCAGTTGCGTGAGTTAAAAATAAAGTACCTTCTTTGGTAAGTTTGACTGACCGAGTATTTCTTTCATATAACTTTGCTTTAAGATTATGTTCTAGATTAGCAATATGTCTTGTTACAGGTGGTTGAGACATATTTAGGTTTTTAGCTGCTTTTCTAAAGTTCATCTCTTTTGATACAGCAATAAAACATTTTAATTGTTCAATTGTTATTGATGTAGACATTTTTACCGTTTAAATAATTGAATTTGATACTAATAAAGTATCAATAAATAATCAATAAATTTAAATTATTATGTATAATGTTTTTAATTTAATATTAATTTACTGTAATTTAGTTAGGTTTTGAAATTGTCAAAATCACCAATGTTTATTGCAACCGCTATAGTGGTTTTTATATCATTTTTAAATGCAGTTGATGGTATTATTGTACGAATACTTACTAATGATTTGCATCCTTTTTTAATTGTGTTTTATAGAAGTGTTTTTGGATTAATTATAATTATTCCATTATTTGTAAATAACAAGAAAGTGTTTGTTTCTTCGTATAAATATCTTCACTTTGTTAGAGCTTTTTTAAAAATTTGTGCTTTAACATCATTTTTTTTAGCTATTAAATCTATTGTTTTAGCTGATGTAACGGCAATATCATTTATAACTCCTATATTGATAATTTTAGGGTCAGTAATTTTTTTAAAAGAAAAACCTAATAAAAGTCATTTAATACTTGCATGTATAGGATTTTCAGGAGTTTTGTTTATTTTAAAGCCAGGTCAAAGCTCTGTTTCAATGGCTATTTATTGGGCTGTTTTAGGAGCTATGTTAGGAGCTACTATTCAGCTTATGTTAAAAAAAATGTCTTCTAAAGATAGTTCTCATACATTGATAGTTTGGAATTTACTATGTACTGTACCTCTCGCATTCATTCCAGCCTGGTTTTTTTGGGTTACCCCTTCTTTTGGAATGTTTTTATTATTATCTCTTCAAGGTTTGATAGGTGTATTAAATATGATTTTAATGACTAAGGCTATGACAATATCTGATATTAGTTATTTAGCCCCATATGATTTTTTAAGGTTGCCTATAATTTCTGTATTTGCTTTCTTATTTTTTGACGAAATTCCTGAATTATCAACTTTAATTGGAGCACTTTTTATATTCTTATCTAGTTTTTTAATTTCTAATTTAGCAAGAAAAACTAAATAATATAAACTTTAATACTTATGATTGATTTTAATTTAGTATCAATAAATAAAATTAAACCCTAGACAAACAGTTTATTTAACATGATAATTTATTATTATTGTAATGACATTTTTTATTCTAGGGGAGTAATTTTTTGTCTACTATACTTGGGTCAGGTGATTACAGATATAAAGTAATAGATAATTGGGCTCAACTTCCTGACGGTTGGTCATTTTTGGATGTCGCTGGCGTAGCTGTTAATAGCAAAGATGAAGTGTTTGTTTTTAATCGAGGTGAACACCCTATGATAATTTTTGATATTAATGGGAATTATCTTAGATCTTGGGGAGAAGATCTTTTTAAAAGGCCTCATGGTATTCATATTGGCCCTGATGATAATTTATATTGTACAGATGATGGAGATCATACTGTAAAAAAGATTACCCCTGACGGAAAACTGTTATTGCAGATTGGTGTCCCTGGTAACCCTTCTAAATTTATGTCTAATTTACCTTTTCATAGGTGTACTCATACAGCTTTATGTCCTGATAACAACATTTTTGTTTCTGATGGTTATGGTAATGCTTGTGTTCATAAATATTCACCTGATGGAAAGCTAATTAAAACTTTTGGAGAACCTGGTTCAGGGCCTGGTCAATTTAATTTAGTTCATAATATTGTAGCCGACGATAATGGTTGGATTTATGTAGCTGATAGAGAAAACCATAGAATTCAGGTCTTTAATACAGATGGCAAATATGAAACTCAATGGAATAATCTTCATCGACCATGCGGGTTATTTATGCCTAGAGGAAAATGTCCAGTATGTATTGTAGGTGAATTAGGGCCTGGAATGTTAGTAAATCGTCAATATCAAAACCTAGGACCTAGACTTAGCATTGTAGATAATAATGGTAATTTAATTACCCGTTTAGGAGGTGAAAATGGGCCAGGTCTTAAATTAGGTCAATTTTTAGCACCACATGGTTTGTCTGCAGATAGTTTAGGTAACATTTATGTAGGCGAAGTTTCTTATACGAACTGGCCATCTAGTTTTGGAGATGATCCAAAACCAAAGTTTTTAAAGACACTTCAAAAATTAGAGAGAGTGATTAATTGATATTATTTTTTAATTTAACCAATTGATGAAAGGAGGCTTTAAAAAACAATTATTTTAAACTTTAAACTTAATTTAATAATTTATGGGAGGTATTTATAATTATGAAAATTAAAAATTTTTCAATTGCTATTTCAGCCGCTTCAATTATGGCTGTTGCTAGCATATGTTCACCTGCTTACTCTGCAGGAAAAACACTTACGGTGGTTCTTTCAGAAGAACCTGATATTGTTGATCCATGTGAAGCAACACGATCTAATGTTGGAAGAATTGTTAAACAGAATGTTTCAGAAACATTAGTTGAGATAGATCCAAAAGACGGCTCTATTAAAGCTAGGTTAGCTACTTCATGGAAACAAACAGATAACTTAACTTGGGAATTTAATATTCGTAAAGGAGTGAAGTTTCACGATGGAGAGGATTTAAATGCAAAAGCTGTTGTTAAATCAATAAACCGAGCACTAAATCCAAAATATGATTGTGAAATAAGAACTAAGTTTTTTGGAAACATGTCCGTTTCTGTTTCTGCAGTTGGAAGTCATACAATTTCAGTTAAAACCAAAGCTCCTCAACCTATTATGCCAGCATTAATGGGAACTATGACTGTAGTTAGCCCTAATACACAAGAAGCTAAAGGAGTGCGTAATCCTCAAGGAACTGGTCCGTATGTATTTGACAAGTGGACACCAGGTCAATCTGTTACTTTAAAAAGATTTTCTGGATATTGGGGAAGTAAACCAGTTGTAGAAGATGTTAAATATGTCTTTAGAAAAGAATCAGCTGTTCGTTCTGCGATGGTTAAAACTGGAGAAGCCGACATTGCTCCAAATATAGCGGTTCAAGACGCAACTGACTCAAAAATGGATTTTAGTTATTTTAATTCTGAAACAGCAAGATTAAGAATTGATACTTCTATAGCTCCTCTAAATGATATTCGTGTTAGAAAAGCGATGAATTTAGCAATTGATTTGGAAGCTTTAAGGGGGTCTATCTTTGCTGAAGGAGTTATGCCTCAGACACAGATTGTTGTCCCAAGCATTAATGGTCATAATCCAAGTTTAAAGCCTTGGAAGTATAACTTAAACGAAGCAAAGAAACTTGTTGCAGCGGCTAAAGCTGATGGAGTCCCTGTAGGAAAAGAGATTATTTTGATTGGTAGATTAGGAATTTATCCAAATTCTACTGAAGCAATGGAAGCTATGCATGCGATGTTAACAGAAGCTGGCTTTAACATTAAAATTAAAATGATGGAAACTGCTGGTTGGTTAAACTTTCTAAGTAGGCCTTATGCTGAGGATCGAGGTCCTATGTTACTTCAAGGCCAACATGATAACAATAATGGTGATGCTGTCTTTTCAATGTATAACAAATATGCATGTAAAGGAGCTCAATCCACCACTTGTGATGCTAAAGTTGATGCTGGTATTAAAGCAGCGACTGCTGCTACTGGTGAGAACAGACGTAAGATATGGCAGGAAGTTCAAAGAAGGTTACATCAGGATATAGTCCCAGACGTTCAAATGTTTCATATGGTTGGCTTCTCTCGTGTAAATCCACGTATTAATTTTACTCCTTCAATTTCTACTAATAGTGAATTGCAAGTGTCTCAAGTAAAATTTAATTAAAATACATTTAATATATTCCAACCAGATTAATTTCTGGTTGGAATTATACATTTAACTTACTGTTATTTATATGAAAAAATATTTATCCAAACGAATTCTTTCTAGTCTTTTAGCTGTTATTGGTCTTTTTATAATGGTTTTTTTTCTTGCACGTCTTACAGGTGACCCAGGTCATCTTTATTTACCAATTGATGCTCCACTTGAGGTTAGAAAAGAATTTTCTGAAAAACATGGATTTAATGATCCCATATATGTTCAATTTGGTCGTTTTGTTGGTGATTTAGTTAATGGTGATCTTGGATATTCACTTAGGAAAGAAAGACCTGCAATAGATGTTGTCTTAGAAGCAATACCTATAACATTATCATTGGCAGCAGTTGCAATGACAATTGCATTGTTTGGAGCTATTATAATTGGTTCATTAGCTGCATATAGACCAAATGGTATTTTTGATAGAATTTCTAGAGTTGTTTCTCTTACTGCTGCAAGTGCACCTGATTTTTGGGTAGCTATAACGGCTATCTTACTATTTTCCGTTTCATTGAGATGGTTGCCAACTTCTGGAATGGGAGATTTCCCTTATTGGATTATGCCTGTTAGTATTTTAGTAATAAGACCTCTTGGACTGTTAGTTCAAGTTGTAAGGGGATCTATGATTACAGCTCTTAGTTCTGATTTTGTTAAAACAGCAAGAGCAAAAGGCGTAAAAGAAAAATCTGTAATTTTTAAACATGCTCTTCGTAATGGTTTATTGCCTGTTATAACTGTCGCAGGAGACCAAGCCGCCGCAATTGCGAATGGTGCGGTTATTGTAGAAACTATATTTGGCTGGCCTGGAATTGGTAAGCTTATGATAGATTCTATTTTACAAAGAGATTTTGCTGTAGTTCAAGCTTCAATTTTAATTACTGCAATAGTTATTCTTTCAATTAATATTATTATAGATATAGCATACGCAACATTAGATCCAAGAATAAGGCATAAATAATATGCAAAAAATTCAAAGGAGCAAAGTATCTTCAAATAACTTTAAAAAAATATTATCTATGTTTTTAAATGACAAACTTGCTTTCATTTCTATAATTTTTTTAATATTAATAATCATAATTGCAGTTTTTGGACCAAGTTTAACAAGTGCATCATTCACAAAAATGAACTTAAGATTACGTAACTTAGCTCCCTTTTCTTTTGAGCATGATATCATGTATTTTTTTGGCGCTGATGCGTTAGGTCGAAGTATGATTGCAAGACTAATTGTGGCCACTCAAAATACTATGTTTATAGCAGCTACTGCAGTGTTTTTTTCAATGACATTGGGAGGTATTTTAGGTTTGGTATCTGGATATTTTGGAGGAAAGATTGGTAATATAATAATGAGATTAGCTGATATTATTATGAGTTTTCCTTCGTTGTTATTAGCCGTAATTGTATTGTATATGTTTGACCCAAGCTTGTTGAATTTAGTCATAGTTTTAGCCTTTACAAGGATGCCTATTTATATGAGAACGGCTAGGGCAGAAGTCCTTGAAATTAGAGAACGTTTATTTGTTTCTGCAGCTATTTCAATGGGGGCTTCTCATTTTAGAATTATTTTTAAGCATATAGCGCCTCTTACTATTCCTACTTTGATAACTATAGCTACTTTAGATTTTGCTTTTGTTATGTTAGGGGAGTCTGCTTTAAGTTTTTTAGGTGTAGGAATTCAACCTCCAGAGGTAACATGGGGTTTAATGGTTGCACAAGGTAGAAATTATCTTCAGATTGCTTGGTGGTTAGCTTTTTTCCCTGGTTTAATGATTATGTTAGTGGCCTTATCTTTAAATTTATTATCTTCTTGGCTTAGGATTGTTCTTGATCCAATTCAAAGATGGCGTCTAGAGGATATTGGAGAGAAGAATGAATAAACTAAAGGATACATTATTAAAAGTTTCTAACTTAGCTGTTTCCTTTGATACAGTGGATGGTCCTATAGATGCTGTTCAAGGTATTAATTTTGAATTAAAAAAAGGACAAACACTTGCAATAATAGGAGAAAGTGGTTCTGGAAAAAGCGTGACAGCATCTGTTATTATGGGCATTTTAAGTTGCCCTCCAGGAAGAATTAAGAGTGGAGAAGTTTTTTTAAACAATCAGGATATTTTAAAATTATCTATTGAAGAGAGAAGAAAATTAATGGGCAATAAAATTGCTATTATTTTTCAAGATACCCTTGCTCATCTTAACCCTGTTTTTAATATTGGTTCGCAGATAGCTGAATGTTTCCAAGTTCATAAAAGTTTAAATAAAAAAGAAAGTTGGAACAAAGCGGTTGCTTTATTAGAGAGAGTAAATATTCCTAATGCTCGGACTCGAGCAAAAGATTTTCCACATCAATTTTCTGGCGGACAAAGACAAAGAGTAATGATTGCAATGGCTCTAGCGTTAGAACCTGATATAATAATTGCTGATGAGCCTACTACAGCGCTAGACGTCACTATTCAGGCAAAAATTTTAGATTTGCTTGCAGAACTTCGTGATGAACGTAATATGGGTTTGATTTTAATAACTCATGATTTAGGAGTTGCTGCAGAAACAGCGGATAATGTAGTTGTTCTAAAAAATGGAAAAATTGTAGAAAGCGGAACTCTGAAAACTGTTTTTACAACTCCTAAACATTCATATACAAAACAGTTAATGAGTTCAATTCCAGGACGAACAATAAAATCAAAGAAAAATAAATTAAATAATAATTCAGATCCAATATTAGAAGTAAAAAATTTAACAAAGCATTATGATACTATTGCCTGTGATGATGTTAACTTTAAACTGTATAAAAATGAAATATTGGGTGTTGTAGGTGAGTCAGGTTCCGGGAAAACTACTGTTTCTAATTTAATATTAAGATTAACAAACCCTTCAAGTGGAAATATCTTTTATCATGGTAAAAATATTTTTGATTTTGATAAAAAAGAGTTGTTTTCTTTTAGAAGGAGGGTACAAGTTGTTTTTCAAGATCCTTTCGCGTCATTAAATCCAACAATGAATGTTTACAACCTAATTTCTGAACCATGGTTAATTCACTCAGATTTTCTTAATAAGAGTTTGTATGCTAAAAGAGTTTCTGAACTATTGATCAGTGTAGGGCTTGATCCAGATGATGCAAGTCGATATCCTCATCAATTTTCAGGCGGTCAAAGACAAAGAATTGCAATAGCAAGAGCTTTGGCATTAAATCCGGAAATTATAATATGTGATGAGGCTGTATCTGCCTTAGATGTATCAATTCAGGCTCAAATAATTAAATTACTTTCTGATCTTAGAGATAAATTTTCTTTATCATATGTATTTATAGCTCATGATCTTCCAGTTGTAAGGGATTTAGTTGATAGAGTGATTGTAATGAAATCAGGAAAAATAGTTGAACAAGGGTTTGTTGAAGACATTTTTAATCATCCCAATCATCCTTACACCCAAGATTTATTGAAAGCTAGTCCATCAGTTTTTAATTTGATTAATAGATGACTTTACATTGATGGATTTTATTTTAGATATTTCACAAATCATATTAGCTGACGTAATTCTCTCTGGTGATAATGCTTTAGTAATAGGGATGGCGGCATCTCAATTTGAAATTAAATTAAGAAAGAAAATTATATTTTATGGTTTATTAATAGCTGCCATTTTAAGAATTTTATTAGCTTCAATTGCTTCATATTTAATATCTATTCCTGGAATTCTTATTCTAGGAGGGTTCCTTCTTTTTTGGGTCTCCTGGGTTTTTTATAAAGATATTAAAAATTTTACCGAAGAAGATATTGCAAATAATGAATTAAACAATATTAAATCAAATAAAAAAAATTTTAAAAAAGCACTCATAACTATTGCTATTGCTGATTTATCTATGTCTTTAGATAATATTGTGGCGATTACCGCTATAGCTAGAGACAATACTGCATTATTAATATTTGGTTTAGTCTTATCTATTTTGATTATGGCTGTTTTTGCAACGGCTATAATTAAATTACTAATAAAGTATAAATGGATTTCATATATAGGGCTTATATTTCTAGTTTATTTATCATTTGATATGACCATAGACGGTTTTTTAAATTTCTATTCATGGTCATTAACATTATAGTTAAAGATGGTTATTTTTAAAATTGGTATTTATTTTATAATAAAGTATAAGAATATTGATTGAATGCGCTCTTAGCTCAACTGGATAGAGCATTTGACTTCGAATCAAAAGGTTGGGGGTTCGAGTCCCTCAGAGCGCACCATTCCACCTCAGATGTTCACCATAACTAATTGATTATCAAGCATAATTTTAATCATGGCTTGGTGGTGTAAAACAATATGAGAAACAAATGTG